>JAIKXO010000062.1 GCA_024684065.1 Lachnospiraceae bacterium | reverse complement strand
GAAATGGAAACGGTGTTAGAAAAAAAAGAACGAATCCTCGTATGTCTTTCTTCCTCTCCATCAAACCAAAAGGTCATAAATGCTGCAGCAAGGATGGCAGAAGCTTTTCATGCGGAGCTTTCAGCCATATATGTGAAACCTCCGAACTATGATGCTCTTCCCGAAACAGACAAGACCAGACTTCAGAACAACACACGGTTTGCAGAGCAGCACGGCGCCGCGATCATCACGATCGCCGGAGACAATGTTCCTGTCCAGATTGCGGAATACGCCCATATCTCAGGCACCACAAAGATCGTTATGGGCCGGAGCGGCGCAAAGAGACAGCATTTCTGGAGCAAGACTTCACTGACGGAACAGATCATTCTTAATGCACCAGACATCGATGTTTATATTATTCCGGATTCTTCGGTGGAAATCCGGCAGCAAAGCCAAAGGCTGAGCCTGGCGGATCAGATCCGCCCGACAAGGAAGGATTCCCTGATCACGCTGCTGCTTCTTATGGCCTCCACAAGCATCGGCCTTCTGTTCACTGTCTTTGGTTTTTCTGAAGCAAATATAATCACAGTCTTTATTCTGGGCGTTCTGATTATAGCCGTTTTTACCGTCAGCCCGATATTCAGCATCGTAAGCTCTTTGGCAAGCGTATTGCTGTTCAACTGGTTCTTCATTGAGCCCAAGTTCAGCTTTCACACCTATGAGACGGAGTATGTGGTTACCTTTGCGATCATGCTCATATCAGCCCTGATCACGGGAACATTTGCAAATAAGCTTAAAGATAATGCAAGGCACTCCTCCCGTGAGGCTTTTCGGACAAAGGTTCTCTTCGATACGAATCAGCTGCTTCAAAAGGCCGGAAGCACTGATGATGTGATGCACATCACCGCGCAGCAGATCAAAACGCTGCTGGACCGGGATGTCATCGTTTTTCCGATTGCAAAGAGCAGTAAGCCCGGAAGCAGCGCGGAGCTGAACACTTCGCCGTTTTATGTAAGGACATCCGGGCAGGATGAAAATGAGGCGGAGATCGCCGAATGGGCTTTTCTCAACCAGGCCGTTGCCGGCGCTCATACGGAAAAGTTTAAGAGCGCAAAATCCTTATATCAACCTATCAGCATAAACGGATACTGTTATGGCGTAATTGCCGTTTATTTGAGCGGCGAGCGCCTTGAAGCGTTTGAATACAGCGTCTTCTTTTCCATAATCGGAGAATGTGCCCTTGCTCTGGAGGGCCTCAGAAACGCTGCGGAGAAAGAACAGGCGGCAATGGCTGTGCGGAACGAACAGCTCCGGTCAAATCTGCTGCGATCGGTATCGCATGATATCCGTACCCCGCTGACATCCATCTCCGGGAACGCAAGCAATCTGATGACATATTATGAACAGATGGATACAGAGACATTAAAACAGATCTTTTCAGATATCTATGATGATTCGGAGTGGATGATCACCCTTGTGGAAAACCTGCTCTCCATCTCGCGCATTGAAAACGGGCAGATGGATCTTCATTTGTCTTTGGAGGTCGTAAATGATGTGATTGAAGAAGCCTTGCGGCATATAGATAAAAATGCTGCCAAGCATCATATCGTTGTTCAGCTGAGCAGCGATGTTCTGATCGCAAGGATGGACGCGCGGCTCATCACGCAGGTATTGATCAACCTGGTCAATAACGCCATAAAAAACACGCAAACCGGCTCTGAAATAAGGATCTGCAGTGAGCAGGACGGCAAGAGTATCTGTGTATCTGTCGAAGATAACGGCCCCGGTATTTCAAATGAAATGAAGCCTCATATCTTTGAAATGTTTTATACAGGGCAGAATACTGTTTCTGACGGCAGAAGGGGAATCGGACTTGGTCTGGCACTGTGTAAATCCATTGTAGAGGCTCACGGAGGGACGATATCTTTGGAAGACAATATCCCTTCCGGCTGCCGTTTCTTGTTTTCACTGCCAGCAGGAGAGGTGACGATCAATGAATAAACCGGTAATTCTTGTAGTCGAAGATGATGCGGCGGTCCGCAATCTGATGAGTACAACATTGAAAACACATGAGTATAAGTATATGACCGCACCAACGGGGAGGGACGCGATAATGCTGGCATCATCCCATAATCCCGATGTCATGTTCCTGGATCTTGGCCTGCCGGACATGGATGGCGTTGAGGTAATAAATCAGATCAGAAGCTGGTCAAATATGCCGATCATCGTCATCAGCGCGCGGAGCGAAGATGAAGATAAAATAAGCGCCCTGGATGCGGGCGCTGACGATTATCTGACAAAACCTTTTTCTGTGGAAGAACTGCTTGCCCGTCTCCGCGTTACGATCCGTCGCCTTTCAATGATGAACTCGGACAGCGCTGCTGAAAGCTCTGTCTATTCGAACGGGAAGCTGAAAATAGATTATCCCGCCGGATGCGCATTTTTAAACGACGAACAGTTAAAGCTGACACCGATCGAATTTAAGCTGCTGTGTCTTCTCGCAAAAAACACAGGAAAAGTCCTGACGCATACATATATCACGCAAAAAATCTGGGGACGGAGCTGGGACAATGATATCGCCTCTCTCCGCGTATTTATGGTCACTCTCCGGAAAAAACTCGAGCCGGCCCCTGACTCTCCCCAATTCATTCAAACGCATGTGGGGATAGGCTACCGAATGCTGAAGACGGAATAAGAGCCAGTAAAACTCTTCGGAAGATACCGGCCGAAGTCACCTGACCCTGAGCTTTGTCCTGTATTTCTTTTTAGACCCTGTTTTTCCTTCGCCATATTCGGCGATTATATTTGTCCGTCCGGGCTTTAGAATGGTGATATTCCCGGCTTCATCAACTGTGGCAACTTTAGGATTAGTTGATTTCCAGTTTGCCGGGGAGTATGTAGTCTTACTGAGGAACGAATAGGCATTTAAGCCCTTGTCTCCCATATTGGCATCTGCTTTTTTCTTCATCTCCGGCAGCTGCACATAGAGATGTATCTTTGTGCTGAGGGGCTGCCATGAGCCTCCCTTAACCTTCTGCTGGCACTCCACATCCGCTTCTCCCCGCTTTTTAGGCGTGATGATCCCCTTCTTACTTACCTTAAGGATCGCCTTCGCAGTGCTCTTATAACGGTGTTTTGCATTATTGTCATAGGCGGGATCGGAGGTAAAGGCTGCCGAAATGTCCGCTTTTGTTCCCGCCATCACTGCGGCATTAGAGGACAGGATAAACTCGTACCTGGCGTTTCTTTTACTCAGCTCCGTTATATCCTCTCCTGTTGTCAGATGCAGAGGAGAAGCAGGATCTGAGATCCCGGGTTCTTCCGGCTTTTCTTCCTCTCTGTCCCCATAGTGGGGATAGGTATCGGCATCCGTATAGCTTAATATAATGCCTTCCTCTGAAAACCCGTAAAAATAAACTCTTCCGTATCCCGCTGCGGCAACCGGCGTATACAGGGGAGTATTGGAGATCCTTCTTTCATTAGCCTTGAACCCTTCCTCCTCATCCTTAAATGATAAGAAATAACTGTCGGA
>JAIKXO010000321.1 GCA_024684065.1 Lachnospiraceae bacterium | reverse complement strand
TGCGGAAACATATCTACCGGCCTTATCCTGACCGGCTCGTATCCGTTCTCGTAAAGATACTTCAGATCTCTGGCAAGGGTGGCGGAGTCACAGCTTACATAGATCATTCTTTCCGGCTTCGCTTCAATTATGGCATCAAGGCTCTTTATATCCATTCCCTTCCTTGGCGGATCCATTACCACCAGGTCAGCTTTCATCTTCCCTTTTATAATAGGAAGAAACTCTTCCGCAGGCGCACATATGAAATCCGCATTTTCAATATTATTGATCCTGGCGTTTTTTTTCGCATTCTCTATAGCATCCGGCACGATCTCGATTCCATGGACTTTTCCGGCTTTTTTCGAAAGCATCAGTGTGATCGTTCCGATCCCGCAGCAGATATCCCATACCTCTTCCTTGCCGGACAGGCAGGCAAATTCGCTTATCAGGCTGTACAGCTTTTCAGTCTGGACAGGGTTAACCTGGAAAAAAGAAGCCGGTGATATTTCAAAGGTCAGCCCCATAAGGGTATCCCTTATTGTATCGCTCCCCCATATCGTATATGTTTCTTCCCCCATTATGACGTTAGTCATTTCATTATTAATATTTACACAGATACTTTTTATCCCCTCTACCCTGATAAGTTTATCAATAAGCTCGTCCTGCGCCTGTATAAATTTTACCCTGCTGCTTTCCTGCTTCACTTCTCTGCTATAATAAGGTGCCTCCCCGGATATTTCTGATATGCCCTCTGCAGAGCCTGACGTTCCCAAAGCCGGACTGACATTAATCTCCGATCCTTCTCCTGATTTTACAGGCCTAAAAACCTCTGTTTCCCTTTCTGCCCTTTTGAGAATCCCCTTCCTGCCCTTTTCGTAATTTATGATCAGGCATACCATTATCTCTCCTGTAACGAATCCTTTTCTGATCATAATATGCCTTATCAGGCCTTTTCCGGTTGATTCATCATACGGCTCTATCTTATGCTCTTCAAAATGCCTTAATAAAATATCGGTAATTATTTTATTATCCGAGACACCTAAATAACAGTCGCAATTACTGACTATTTCATGGCTTCTTGAAATATAAAATCCTGATATAATATTTTGTTTTCTGTCGTATCCTACCGGAAATTGCGCTTTATTTCTGTATCTGAAGGGATTTTCAGCACCAATTATCGGCTCCAGCTTCTCTTCTACGAAATCCTCCGGGAAACCCCCGATCCTTACAAGATTTCCCCTGACCTTTTTCTCCTTATACCGAAGCTGCGCTTCATAAGACATCACCTGAAGGGTACATCCCCCGCACTTATCAGCGATATCGCATAACGGCCTGACCCGGTCAGGCGATGGCTCAAGTATCTCCATAACCCTGCCATAACCGTACTTCTTCTTTACTTTTGTTATCTTTGCCTTTATACGGTCACCTATGACAGCGTCCTTAATAAAAAGGGTATAGCCGCTTATTCTGCCTATACCCTCTCCATTATCGCTCATATCTTCGATGTAAGTCTCTATGACCTGATTTTTCGTATATTCCATTTACACCTCGCCGGTTTTTCGTATATTAGAATCCAAAAACTTGTTAAAGCCCAGCCAACCTGTATTTATCGTGGACTTCAGCTGTTCCGAAAAGGTCTCCATTTTAGCGTCCGTATTATCCGCAAAGTGGAGTGCCAGCGCCTCCATCAGTGCCGGTTTTTTCGGCGATCCGAACTCATACTCGCCGTGATGGGCTATTATGCAATGCTTTATTTCATTCGCAAGCTTTGAGGGAAAGCCGTCTATTTCTTTTATCTTTTCAGCGACCATCTCACAGCCTATAACTATATGTCCTAACAGCTGACCGTCATCGGTATAATCATTGGCGGGAAACTCCGACAGCTCCTTTACCTTCCCGATATCATGCAGCATAGCAGCAGAGATAAGGAGATCCTTCTTGAGCATCGGATAGGCTTTTGTATAATACTCGCAAAGCCCGGTTACACTCAGAGTGTGCTCTAAAAGGCCTCCGATAAAGCCATGATGGATAGATTTGGCCGCGGAGCTTTTTTTAAACCTGCCGATAAATTCTTCATCCTCAATAAAAAAAGAAGCACAGAGCTTTTTCAGATACTCATTTTTTAACCCATCGATATAAGAAAGAAGCTCCTTATACATTTCATCAATATTACGGGAAGAGACCGGCAGGTAATCGGCAGGATCATATTCTCCTTCACCGGCTTTTCTCAACCGGTTTATATTTAACTGAAGTGCGGAATTGAATTCCTTCACGATCCCTGTGATCTCCACATAATCAAGGGCTTCAAAATCATCTATCCCCGCGGAATTGGGATCCCATATCTTTCCTTCTATCGTTCCAGTCTTATCCTGAAGGATCACGTTATCATAGGGTTTACCGGCCTTGGTCATTGCAGAGGTCTTCTGCTTTACCAGATATATTCCCTTAATATTGTCACTTTCATGAAAACCTTCAATATATCTCATTACGGATTCTACCTTCTTTCAATTATTCTTTGTAAACACTCCGGATCATAAGATGCTTCATCAGAGAATCATCTGTATATCAAACTCCCCTGTGCCCGGGGTTTACAGCTTCCCAAGCACCACTTCATAGGAGATATCCACATATTCTTCCTTCCCGAGCCTTTTCACCGTTACGGCCGTGGTATCCTTCGGCTGGCACTTGAGCATCGCCTCTTTATAATCATCAAATGAAGTTATCTCGTTGGTTCCGAGCTTAATTATTACGTCCCCGTTCTGTATCCCGGCCTTCATGGCGGGAGAATCGGAAACGACCTGCTTAACATAAGCACCCCTTGGTATTCCGTAAGCATCCGAGATATCATCCGTAACATCTGTCCCCTCTATGCCGAGATAGGCAATATCCTGTCCGTTCAATATCTTTTCGATGGTTGACTTGATATCCGATATCGAATAAGCCCTGATCAGATTCTTTATATCCTGAGTATTTCCGTCGTGGCATATGATCCCGAGGACCTTCCCGTCAAAATCACACAGGATCCCGCTCGCTCCCGTTGATCCGTATATGTCTGTAGTTAAGATCGAAACGTTGCTGTCCGTCTTGTCAAGAAGGACCGAGCCGGAGGTAATCTGACCGATAGCTATGGAATCGCTTACCCCAAGCGGATCTCCTATTGCTATAACAGGCTTGCCTTTTACCGTTTTTGAACGGCTGTTTCCAAGCTCTGCCATGCTGTATTCATTTTTTGTGTCCTCATCTATCTGTTCAAGCTCTACCGCAACAACCGACAGATCAGTATTCCTGTCTGACTTTTTAAGGGCTGCGCTGTATTTCTTTCCATTTGAAAACGTGATTTGTATATCATCGGCATCCTGTATTACACTGGTACGCGCTAAGATCAAAAGCTCTTTCCCATTGTCGGCAAGTATTACCCCCGACGTCTGGTCCTTACTTTCATAGGTGTTCTGGAACCAGTCGCTGTCGGAAGAAAGAGCCGTCACCGTGACAATGCAGTTCTTAACGTTGTCAGCAACGTCACCTATCTTCTGATAAAGAAGGGTATAGTCGTTTATTTCAAACTCCCGTTCTTTACCCTCTACTGCCTGGACGGACTCTCCTGTCACTGTAACTACCGCAGATTCTCCATCAACGCTTAAGGCAGGCTCCGTATTCTCCTCTTCCGAAGAATCCGGAGGAAGGACCACCTCTTCCGGAACTGTTGTAACGGGATTCTCCGTATCATTCCCGCTAACTGGATCATCCGCGGAAGACTGTACGGTCTCCGGAACCTCTTCAGGCTTTTCCTCAGGAACGTTGGCACTTATCTCTGTCTCGTCCGGTTCCGGTTCGTTTATGGCAGGCTTCTCAGCCTGAACCTCTTCCTCGGGTTTTTCTTCGGAGACGTCCTCTGGGATATCCTCCGGTTCAGAAGGAACGGAAAGCCTTATAGCATTAAGGTCATTAGCCGTTATGAAGCCCTGTACCCTGGGAAGCAGGAGCACATATGTAAAGCATGCCACCACTCCGAAAAGCACCGCCAGAAAAACAGTGAACAATGTCTTGAACACTATCCTTCGTTTATTGAGCGGGCGTTTTTTTATTGTTTCCTGGATGAATTCATAAGAATTTTCTGAGTTGTTTTCCGGATTCACGATCTTCCTCGAATTTATAAATAAAAAATACAGTAATAAAGGCTTAACCGCACAATTATCCGATATCATTCTGCACCGTTTTGCAAAACTAATCGTTCGTTTAGACATAAATGCAGGTTTATGCCGATACGGGCCGTTTTACAGACCGTGTCATTTCATAAAAGAACCAAACAGTATTATTTCCCAAAGATCAAACAAAAGATAAGCAATAGTCATTATAACCCAAAAAAAACAACTGTACAAGCCTTGCAAGTTGCGAATCACAGGACTTTCTGCTAAACTAATATCCATGAATGCCAAAGCGTTGAAAACCCTTGAATTTGAAAAGATCCTCGACATGCTTGCCGGCAAGGCCTCCTCCTCATCCGGAAAAGAGATGTGCCATAAGCTCATGCCTTCTTCCAAAGAGGAGGTCATAAATACCATGCAGTCGGAAACGGAGGCCGCTTTATCGAGGCTTATCCGAAACGGCTCGATCTCCTTTTCAAGTTCCATAGATATAAGGGATTGTCTTTCAGGTTTAAAGATAGAGAGATGCCTAAGCATACCTGAACTGCTTAAAATATCAAGGCTTCTTGAAAATACCGCAAGGGTAAAGGCATACGGGCACTCGGAAAAAGACAATGAAGATCCTCTTACCGGATATTTTGAAGCACTAAAGCCTATGAGCGCTCTTTTGGCCGATCTTAACCGGTGTATCCTCTCCGAGGACGAAATAAGCGATGAAGCATCAAGCAATCTCAAACATATAAGAAGGCAGATAAAACTGGCGGGAGACAGGATACATTCTGAATTGACCAAAATGGTCAACGAAAGATACCGGACTTATCTTCAGGACAGTGTCATTACAATGAGAAACGGCCGGTACTGTATACCCGTAAAAGCGGAATACAAAGCTAATGTTCCCGGGCTCGTCCATGACCAGTCGGCTACCTCATCGACCTATTTTATCGAGCCGGCTGCCATCGTCGAGCTTAACAACAGGCTAAGGGAGCTTGAGATAGAGGAGCAGAAGGAAATTACCGAGATACTTAAAGAACTGAGCGCTGAATGCTCTCAGAATATAGAGGGGCTTTCGGTAAACAGCCGTACTCTTGCAAAGCTTGATTTCATTTTCGCAAAAGGGTTCCTCGCCCTTGAAATGAACGGAACGAGACCTCTCTATAACAATACGGGTATGATCAGGCTTCGAAAGGCAAGACATCCCCTGCTTGACAAAAATACAGCGGTTCCTACCGATATACATATCGGAGGGGATTTTTCCATGCTGATCATCACAGGCCCTAATACCGGCGGAAAAACGGTCACTCTCAAAACAGTCGGTCTGTTTTCTCTGATGGGACAGGCGGGGCTTCATATTCCTGCAGGAGACCGCTCGGAGCTTTCCGTTTTCCGGGAGATATATGCGGATATCGGTGACGAGCAAAGCATAGAGCAGAGTCTTTCAACCTTTTCCTCCCATATGAAAAATATTGTTGAGATATTAAAAAAAGCGGACAATACCTCACTTTGCCTGTTTGACGAGCTCGGAGCGGGCACAGATCCGACGGAGGGAGCCGCGCTTGCAACCGCTATCTTAAACGATCTGCATTCAAAAGGCATAACGACCATTGCCACAACCCATTATTCAGAGCTTAAGGTCTATGCTCTCCGTGAAAAGGGAGTGGAGAATGCGAGCTGTGAATTTGATGTTGAGACCCTCTCCCCCACCTACAGGCTTCTTATAGGAGTTCCCGGAAAGAGCAATGCTTTTGCCATATCAAAAAAACTGGGGCTAAGCGACCGGATCATCGAAAATGCAAAGGAACAGATAGACAGTCAGGATGAAAGCCTCGAAGACGTGCTCGCAAAGCTCGAGGACGAACGTATCACCCTTGAAAAGGTAAGGACCGAGATCGATACCCGGAATCTTGAACTGAAAAAACTTAAGGATGAGTATGATACCCGTAATAAGAAGCTTAATGAGCAAAGGGAAAGGATCCTTTCGGAAGCAAGGACAGAGGCTTCGGATATCCTTAAAGAAGCAAAGGAAACCGCTGATGAGGCAATCCTTTCCTTCCAGAAGAACGGTGGTTCCATCCATGACATGGAAAAAACCAGGGCAAAGCTCAGAAAAAAACTTTCCGAGGTCAAAAGCAATAACCCTGATATTATCGTAAAGAAAGAGAAAAAAGCCTCGAACAAGCCTGAAGATTTTAAGCCCGGAACCAGCGTCAGGATAATATCCATGGATCTTGACGGTCATGTTGTAAAACCTCCGGATCAGAAGGGCAAGCTGTTTGTACAATGCGGTATAATGAAGATAGAAACAAATCTTAATGATTTAGAGCTTATTGAAGACAATGATCCCCGGGAGAATGAGCGTACGTATGCATCAGGCATCCATGGTCTATCAAAGGCTTATTCAATATCGTCAGAGCTCAACCTGATAGGCATGACCTCTGACGAAGCAATGACCGAGCTTGATAAATACCTTGACGATGCTTATCTTTCCCATCTGGACACGGTCCGCATAGTACACGGAAAGGGGACCGGAGCCCTTAGAAATGCGGTTTGGAGGATGCTTAAAAAAGCCTCATATGTCTCGTCCTTCAAACTGGCTGAATATGGCGAGGGAGATTCCGGAGTCACTATAGTAAAGTTTAAGTAATTCATATTGGATATATTCAGGGCAAAACCCTGAATGATTCAAATCTGGAGGATATATATGGCAAATAAACAAAAAATCCTGATCGTTGATGACGATGCCAACATAGCTGAGATCATATCACTTTACCTTACAAAAGAATGCTTTGACACCATGATAGCCCAGGACGGCGAGGAGGCACTGAAGGCATTTGAAAGCTATGCCCCGAACCTGATCCTCTTAGATCTTATGCTTCCCGGAATAGACGGCTACCAGGTCTGCAGGGAGATCAGGCAGAAATCCATGACCCCTATAATCATGCTGTCTGCCAAGGGCGAGGTTTTTGATAAGGTCTTAGGTCTCGAGCTCGGGGCGGATGACTATATAGAGAAGCCCTTTGACTCAAAGGAAATGGTCGCAAGGGTTAAAGCAGTACTCAGGCGCTCGGGCACGGTAAAGACCGAGGAAAAAACATCTGAGGTTAAATCGGTGGAATATCCCGATCTTACGATAAATCTGACCAATTACTCGGTCCTTTATTACGGGAAATCAATAGAAATGCCTCCGAAGGAACTGGAACTCCTTTATTTTCTGGCTTCTTCCCCCAATCAGGTGTTTACAAGAGAACAGCTTCTTGATCATATATGGGGTTATGAATACATAGGCGATACCAGGACCGTAGATGTACATATAAAGAGGCTCCGCGAAAAGATAAAAGATCATGAGATGTGGAGACTTTCAACCGTATGGGGCATAGGGTACAAATTCGAAGCGAAACAGGCATAAGACTGCGTCCGCACTGCACCGATCCGCAAGGCAGATCGTGTGCTTAGGCACAAACTTCAGTTTGTGCCGATTCGGCCAGTTTTGCAGGCCGAATCATTACCTTTTACTGTAAGTGTGAGTTGTTTGCCGGACAGATACCATGAAAAATTCCATATATATCAAATTTATCATAGCGTACCTGATCTTCGGGCTCTTAGGATTTCTGGCTGTTGCCTTTTTATCCTCAAGGCTTCTCTACGACCATATTATCAGCTACAGCGCCAATACGCTCTATAAGGAAGCCAATCTTATATCCAATAAATATACCGAAAGCCTGAATAATCCCTCTCTTTCTGCGGAAGATATCACCATGCAGTTAGAGGCCGTCGACAATTTCACTTCAGTCACGGTATGGATACTCAATAAAGACGGGAATCTCATGTATGATTCCGCAGGCAGCACCTCTGAAGAATCGTTACATATCGACGGCTTCGATCCTACCGATACCGGAAGCAAAAATTATATGATCGGAACCTTTTACGACATGTTCCCGGAGGATATGCTGTCCGTCCTCTCACCCGTCAATTCAGGCTTCCAGGTTATGAGCTACGTAGCCATCCACACCCCGATAAGCGATATAGAAACAAGGTCGGAGGAAATTTTAAATATTGTTTATATTTCGGCCGCAGTTATATATCTCCTGTCCCTTATCATCCTGATCGTTTTCACTTTAGTCGTCTACAGGCCCATAAGAAGGATCGCCCTTGCCACCGTCGAATATGCTAACGGAAACCTCGGCTACAAGCTTGATGTGAGCAGTAACGATGAGATCGGAAGGCTCTCGGATTCCCTGAATTATATGGCGAGCAGGCTTTCCGAGTCTGAAGAAGACCAGAAAAAATTTATAGCCAACGTTTCCCACGACTTCAGGTCCCCCCTCACCTCCATCAGGGGATACCTCGAAGCAATGGTTGACGGGACCATCCCGCCTGAAATGCATGAAAAATACCTGAAGATAGTCCTTAATGAAACCGAGCGCCTCACTAAGCTGACAAACAGCCTGCTTACCCTTAATAACCTTTCAGATAAGGGCATGCTCCTTGAGGTCACTGATTTTGACATAAACAATGTCATAAAAAAGACGGCAGAAACCTTTGAGGGAATCTGCCGTAAGCGAAAACTCAAATTTAACCTCGTACTCACCGGAGACGCCATGTTCGTGTCCGCGGACAAGGGTAAAATAGAACAGGTACTTTATAACCTCATAGACAATGCAATCAAGTTCAGCAAAGAACATTCTGTCATAAAGGTGGAGACCACCGAGAAAAATGAAACCGTTTTCGTCTCGGTAAAGGATGACGGAATAGGGATCCCGAAAGAAAATATCAAATATATATTTGACCGTTTCTTTAAAAGCGACGCTTCAAGGGGAAAAGACAAGAAGGGCACGGGCCTTGGACTTTCGATCGTTAAGGAGATAATAAATGCTCATAACGAAAATATCAATGTGATAAGCACCGAAGGAGTCGGCAGCGAATTTATCTTTACCCTTCCCAAGTCCAAAGGCTTCGATTAAGTAAAGTATACTTTATCTTTTTCGCCTGAAATCCCTGTCTGCTACCATTCAAGTCTGTGAAGAGCGCCCTCCCTCTGCATGTTCTTAAATCCGTTCTGCCTGAGCGCTTCATACAGGATAACCGCCACAGAGTTTGCAAGATTAAGTGATCTTATCCCGTCAAGCATCGGGATCCTAATACAGTTTTCCTTATTATCTATAAGAAGCTCCTCCGGAATACCCGCGCTTTCCTTGCCGAACATGATATATGCGTCTTCATCATATGAAACATCGGTATAGGTTTTCAGAGCTTTGGTCGTAGCCATAAAAATTTTCGGACTTCCGTTCTGTTTAAGAAAGTCCGAATAATCTATGTATCTTTTATAATCCACCTTATTCCAGTAATCCATTCCGGCACGCTTAAGGCTCTTCTCATCGAGATGAAAGCCCAGGGGGTCTATAAGGTGGAGCCTTGCGCCCGAAGCAACGCAGGTTCTTCCTATATTTCCGGTATTAGCCGGCATTTCCGGCTCCAGCAGAACTATATTGATCATTGTGATATTGGATACGGGTCAGCGCCCGTCTGAACGGAGCTTACCAATATAGGAAGAAAGCCGCTCCATAGCGATCTTAAGCTTCTCTATCGAATACGCATAGGATATCCTTATAAAGCCCTCCCCGCTGTCTCCGAACGCGGAGCCCGGTACCACCGCCAGATTTTGTGCGTCAAGCAGTGAAAAGGCAAACTCCTCGGAGGACATACCGAATTCCTTTATCGAAGGGAAAACATAAAAGGCGCCAAAGGGCTCAAAGCACGGAAGTCCCATCTCCTTAAAGGCGTTCATAAGAAAGTTACGCCTCTGGTTATAGGATTCACGCATCATCTCTACATCCCTGTCGCCATTCTTAAGCGCTTCAATGGCGGCATACTGGCTCGTTGTGGGGGCGCACATTATGGCAAACTGATGGATCTTGGTCATCTCGGCTATAATTTCCTTCGGACCGCATGCATATCCGAGCCTCCAGCCCGTCATGGCAAATGCCTTGGAAAAACCGTTTATCAGGATGGTTCTTTCCTTCATTCCTGGAAGAGAGGCGATCGAAACATGTTCGGTGCCGTAGGTAAGCTCTGAATAGATCTCGTCGGACATCACCAGTATGTCCTTGTCCACACAGATCTCCGCTATCTTTTCAAGATCCTTCCTTTCCATTATCGCGCCTGTAGGGTTATTGGGAAAAGGAAGCACAAGTATCTTCGTCTTTTCGGTTATCGCGGAAAGAAGCTCACCGGGGGTGAGCCTGAACTCGTTTTCATTCTTAAGCTCAATGATCACAGGCTTTGCATCCGCAAGGATGGCACATGGCTCGTATGAGACATAGCTTGGCTGTGGTATGAGCACCTCGTCGCCCGGGTTGATCAAAGCCCTTAAGCCTATATCTATGGCTTCCGATCCTCCGACCGTGATTATCACCTCACATGCCGGGTCATATTCCACATCGATCCGGCGCTTTAAGTAATTGCATATCTCCTGCCTCAGCTCCATGAGACCCGAATTGGAGGTATAGAAGGTTTTCCCTCTTTCCAAAGACCATATACCCTCGTCCCTTATATGCCAGGGAGTATCAAAATCCGGCTCGCCAACGCCCAGTGAGATAACGTCCTTTCGTTCGCTCGCTATATCAAAAAATTTTCTTATTCCGGATGGTTTTATATTTACTATTTTTTCAGATAAGAGATTCCTCATGGAGTCACGATCATCCTTTCGTCATCTTTCGGCTCATGAAGAATGGTTCCATGATCCTTATATTTCTTTAATACAAAATGGGTCGACGTGGAAATGATCGTGTCAAGCGTGGACAGCTTTTCCGATACAAAGGAAGAAACCTCCCTGAGCGTCTTCCCCTCAAGGGAAACCAAAAGATCATACCCTCCCGAGATCAGGTAGGTAGCCTCTACCTCGGGATAGTTATAGATACGCTCTGCGATGCTGTCAAAACCCCTGCCTCTCTGGGGGGTCACCCTGACCTCGATAAGCGCGTTCACCCTCTCCGAGGTAACCTTGTCCCAGTCTATTAACGTATGATACCCACAGATTATCCCTTCCTTCTCCATGGCCTCAAGCTCATTTGCTATATAGACCTCGTCAACCCCCAAAAGAACAGCAAGCTCCTTAAAATCGACTCTGCTGTTTTTTTCGATAAAAGTCAGGATCTTTTCTCTCATAAGTTATTCTCCGCCTCTCTCTGTAATATTCCGACAACCTTATTTATCTCATCACCCTTAGGTGGTTCAAGATATCTTCTTCCTTCTCCGTTCAACAGGAGCCTGTCATTTCCCGCCGTTATTTTCCCGATCACAGCGGCATTTAACCCTTTCGCAATAAGCTTCGATACGATACCGTATCCGTCCGGAGCCGCAATAAGGAGCGATCCTCCCGAAAGAAGCCAGTATGGATTGATCCTGTAATATTCACAGATCTCAATAGTCTCCTGCCTTATCGGGATACTTTTTATCTCAATATTAAGCCCGGACTTTAAAGCTTCCGCCATTTCCCAGAGTGCTCCGAAAATACCGCACTCCGATACTTCCCGGATAAAATGCATCTCGGAACCTGAAACTGCCCCGGTATCATTAAAAGTTGGCAAAAGTTCCGCAAATCCCTTTACTCCCCTGATAAAGGAGGGATTGAAATGCCTGTTAAGCTCCTGCTCCCTCTTACCGGCAATGATAAACGTTCCCTCAAGTCCTATCCATTTAGTAACGATAACATCATCACCGACTATTGTGCCTTTTCCGGAAACAAGCTCCTTCTTCCCTGTCATTTTGATAATCCCTGATGGCTTATTGCCCCTCGGGGACCTGCTCTGCAGGCGGGGGAGCCTGTTCTTCCTGAGGCTGGGGGGCCTGTTCTTCCTGAGGCGGGGGAGCCTGTTGTGCAAGAGCTTCCTGAGTTGCTGCCATCTCCGCGAGAGCCTGGGCATAGGCTTCAGCCGCAGCTGCCTGCTCCTCTGCGGAGGGTTCCGCCGGAAGCACCGGCAAAGCCACCGCTTCCCCGTTTGCGGCCGCCTGGAGATTGGATATGGTTCCTTTTACAGTGTCAAGATCGCCTGATGCGATCGCAGCCCTCACCATCTCGGAAATAGCCGCATCATCTGCTTTGGTACCCACCGTAACGGTTCTCGGAGTCATCTTGTAATTGCTTTTGTTGATCTGCACCCTCTCCGTCTCAACCCCGTCGACCTTCACGATCTTCCATAATTCCCCTGAATATCCCGTATGAGCCGACTGGGAGCTCATATAGCCCACAGGCTGGGAGTTGTCCGCAACTATGTTCACACCCTCGGGCTCGGTTTTCGAAATCTCTACGCTCTGAAACTCGACCGTTCTGTTTGCAGGCCTTGTTTCAACGCCGTATATCGTGAAATAAACCTCTTTGCTGTCCGTTGTATATCCTTCTATATAAATAGGATTGTCAAGATTATTGGTAAACTTGAAATCCTTTGACGTTCCGGCGATCGCAGCATCCGAAGAAAGGTCAACATAGGTGACTATCATCGAATGGTTATATCTTTCATCAACCTGTAACTCCGCCCGGAGGACCGCGTTATAAAGGGTTGAGCTCACCTGGCAGATACCTCCCCCGAGGCTCTCCACCACCAGGCCGTTCATATAGGATCCCGCAAGAAAATATCCGTTTTCCTCCGTGAACGGGCTTACGGTCTGATAAACGGAGAACTGGTCTCCCGGATAAAGCATCGTCCCGTTTATCAGCTTTGTTCCGTTGCGTACATTTCCCGAACGGTCTGCGCTTGAGGATGAAAAGCTTGTATGGAAGGTGCCCAAAACATCAGTCATAAGCTCGAAATCTTCCTCCGTGCCCCTGGCCTCGGTAACCTCAACTGTAAGCTCTATGGTTTTATCTGAGCCGTCAAAGCTCTCCAGCTCCGAAACGATCTTCTCTATTGAAGCCTCCTTATTTATCTCATATCCGGTGCTTCCCTCCTGAAGCACGATGAAGGCTCCGTTCTCATGTCTGACCCTCGGACTCACCGGAGGAATATTATACTTATCTCCCCAGGCGCCTATTATCTCGTTTATCCTGCTTCTGTCACAGGATAGCGCTATATCGTAGATCTTCTTTTCGTTTTCTATATCCTTAAGAAGCTTATACCGTGCCACTATATTCCCTGATTTTCCAAGGCTCACAGCTTCGTTTATCAGATCGTGGTTTCTCCAGTCAAGTCCGAAGTCCCCGGCACTTACAGTCTCTGTCGCGTTATTCTGCATCACAAAGGTAAGCTTTGCCGCCTTTAAGCCCTGCACATATTCGGATATAGCATTCTCCGCTTCGAAATAATTCTTCCCCGAAAGATCAACTGGACCTGCAAATACACCGTCCGGGATGCGGCTTGTCAGATCCATGGTATATTTTTTATCGGATGAGGAACTTTTATATGAAGGCAGCGGTATCTCGCCATCTTCGGGCGCTTCGTTAACTTCGTCCGCACTCGCCTCTGTTTCTCCGGATCCGCTTTCCTCTGCTTCCCCGGATTCGCCGGCCGATACCCCTACATTTGCGCCGCCTACCTTTATCGATATGCGCTCGGCATGTACTTTAACAGCCGACACGGAGATGCAGCATACAAAAATGAGCCACAGGCCTAACGCCCAGGCTGACACCTTTAAACATCTTCTAACGACCCTCAGCATATCTATACCCCTTATATAGTAAAAAAGAACAAAGGCCAACTAGATTTAGTATACTCTTCCCACCGCTGTTTTTCAAGAATCTCGCTCAATACATTTGTAAGGCGGCTTATAAACATGGTATAATCTCAGAGTAAAACCGGTCTGACCGGTTTCTTGCTTACTAAAAGAATGATAATACCGTGGGAACTATCATGGCAAGGACTAAAATGGCGATTATCACCGCCGAAATGATCTTCTTTGTCCTGCTGTTATTGAAATTCATCATAGTTATTCCTCCATGGCCGGCTCATGCCCGCTGGTCACGCATGAAAGCGTGCTTTCATGCCTTTTCTCGTTCCGCCGAAAGGAATTATATATGTTTTTTCCTATTTTTACAACCATCGGACTTATATTAGCTTTTTTTTCGGTATATATGCGGCGTTCACGTAAAGGCATAGACTCTGAGCTGAAGAATTTCTGGGACAGGGAGCTTAAGGCCAACAGCGTAAGGAAGCAGCCCCTGACCGATATTATATACATCGAACCTGATTTTTCCGCGCTGCCCTTTGATGAAGCCCCTTCTGACGACGCCGTAAAAGACTATCAGGACAGGCTCCTTGCTTTAAAGGATAAGAAGATCGTAAATCTGTCCGGCGTAACAAATACTGATCTTAAGCTTAAATATGGGGTTGCGAATCTCGATTATCTGTCTTCCTGCGACGAAAACTATACCGAGCTTGTGAAAAACCTCTATTTATGGGCTAACGCCCTTTATTCTTCCGGAAAAAAGGAAGAAGCCGTAAAGGTCCTGGAGTACGGGGTTTTTGACATACATACCGACGTAAGATCCCATTACAGGCTTTTAGCTGATATATACGCCTCAGATTTTGATTTTGAGGCTATCGAAAAAGAAACCCTTGAGGCTGAAAAGCTCACCTCCCAAAACAGGGATGCTATAGTAAAAATGCTTAAGAGCGAAGACTATTTTCATGCCTGACTGAAACACACCTAAAATATGGCCTTTCTTTCTTAATCCTTCTCCCTGCGCTTTTTCTTTTCACCGCCATAGTCCCTGCAGTATTTTGTGAGCCTGCATCTTTCGCATTCCGGCCTCTGGGCCTTACATATGTCCCTTCCGAAGGTTATTATCTGGATATTATAAAGTATCCAATGGTCCTCAGGCAGCACCTTCATAAGATCGTATTCTATCTTTTCAGGATCACTTTCTTTTGTAAAGCCCAGTCTGTTGGATATTCTCTTTACATGAGTATCGACTACTATGCTGGGATCGTGAAAGATATTCCCCCTTATGACATTCGCGGTCTTCCTTCCGACTCCCGGTAAGGATGTGAGTTCCTCTATCGTCCTCGGGACTTCATCATTAAAGTCGTAATGGAGCATCCTGCAGCAGCCGATTATATTCTTTGCTTTGTTATGATAAAATCCTGTAGATCTTATATCCTGCTCAAGCTCTGAAAGCTCAGCGTTTGCAAAAGCCTCTATGGACGGGTATTTTCTGAAAAGATCCTTTGTAACGATATTCACCCTTGCGTCAGTGCATTGCGCGCTCAGGATCGTCGCAATGAGGAGCTGCCACGCCGAATCATGTTCCAGATAGCATTTCAGATCAATGCTGTACTGGTCATCGAGGATATCAAGAATTTCTTTTGTACGTTTTGAAGCCATATTCCCTTCCTTATTTAAAATTTTTATCGATACTTTTATCGAAGCTTTCTTAATTAAAAAATTCTTATTAAAACTTTTTTGAATATATTTTCCCCTGAATTTTATCTTTTCTTAACGAAAAAGGAGATTTTTAGCTCAATTCGGTAAAGTATGATTTACTGATTTGCCCGGTAGCAGCCTGATCACCCACGGAAGGATACAGATCCTTAAGCGTCAGAAGTTTTATCTTCTCATCCGATCTGTATTTTCTCAGCGTGCTTGGATAATACCCGTTCTTTGAGAACATGTAGTATTTATATATTTCACAGTTAAGCCGCTTCCCGTTCTCTATGCATCTGTCAACCGCCTCCGGCTCCATGCTGGAATTGCGGTAATGGCATTCTCCTATAACCGCAGTATTTTCTTTTTCATCGGAAGCCACGACGCTTATCTTTACAGTATTCTTTTTCGGATCCGTGCTCTGCCATTTCCCCGCCCTTACAAGCTTTACGGGAATCTCTCCGCTTTCCGCTTTTAAAAGAATGTACTCCCGGCATACCTTTTCGAATACCCCCTTAAGATATTCATTCAGTCCTGCCACTGCCTTTGCTTCAAAATACCGGGATCCTTCCCCTCCCTCTATCTCTGTCACAGCTCCGGAGACATATCCGTACCAGAAACCGAAAAGAGGATCGTTTATGACATAGCTCGTATCCCGCTTGCTGTCCCCGTTCAGGACCGGGACTTCTTTTCTGACAAGCCCGTGCGCGATCAGCTTCTTCATCGCGGGAGATATGACCGGGGTATCATAGCCCGAGCCCTTCGATATCTCGTTCATCCTGCCCGCCCCATTTCCGATAACATCAAGAAGGGTATTATAAAGCCCTACGTTTCTGAATTCCCGCCTCAGTATATTAAGAGGCTCTCCATACAGCGCCCCGCTTTTTTCAAAAAAGAGCGAAGCTATGTTCTGCCTGGCGGATCTGTTTATATCGAAAAGAGACATATAGGCCGGGATCCCTCCCGTAACTCCATAGGCAAGCAGCTTTTCTTCATTGGAATATCCGGGAAAGAATTCCGAAGCGGCCAGGTAATCAAAAGGAGCAAGGCTGATGATCTCAAAGCTGCCGGATAAGGATACGCCTGTTTTTTTGACTGCCCCGCTAAAGCCTTCAAGAGAAGGCGCGGATATTATGAGGATCAGTTCTTTATTTGCAAGCTCGTATTCCACCCCCCTTATAAAGGATTGCATAAATGAGGGGTCCGCGTTTTCCAGATATTGAAAATCGTCTATAACGACGATAAGCCGCTCCTCTTTATACGGCTTAGCTTCTGCAGCTGCTTCCACCGGTGCGCGGTTTGCAGCAACAGATCCTTTGGACGCGTTGATCCCGATATACGAGAGCATGTTCTGAAGATTGTTAAGACTTAAACCCATGCCCAGATCTTCGAGACCGGCTTCCTTAAACAACAGACGGCTGAAACTCTCTATGTTTCTTTCAAGAGTCATTTCCCTTGCCGTCAGGCAGATGTGCCGCCTGTCCTTGAGAAAGCTCTTAAGAAAAGCGGTTTTTCCGACCCCGTGCCTTCCGCATACCCCTAAAAGCTTAAACCCTTCAGCCTGGCAGGCCTTTAAAAGCATTTCATGCTCTTTCTTTCTTCCTATATAGTCCACCCCTGCTCCCCCTTCCGGTTAAAGAGACTTTTTAAAGCCCGCTATAATGAAACAAAGCCTGAGAAAGCATCTTTTTAAACCATAATTTACGTTTTACTAAATCATATTTTATTGAAATTATACTGTCACCCGGTATATTCTGTCAATTATTCTTACTGAAATATATTTCTTTTTATGCTATAAGTCGCCTGGCAGATGAACAGGTAAAAACCTCTCATTTGCCGGGCGACTCTTATGACCGGTTTTGTGAAAAGCATAAAACATCCGGTAATATCAGCAAAACACAGCACATCAGCGATTGTAATTTTATATTTACTAATTTTAATATTACTTTATCATTTCCTCCATGGTACGCCAGCCAAGTACCGCACACTTCACCCTGGCAGGCATGTGGGAAATGTCCTTGAGCACCATCGCATCCTCAAGCTCCTCGATCTGCTCTTCGGTAGCCTCGCCCTTGATCATTCCCATAAAGATCTCATAGAGCTCAAGAGCCCTCTCCTTCTTCTCACCTATTATAAGATCAAGCATCATATCGACTGAGGCCTGGGATATGGCGCAGCCGGTCCCGATAAAGCAGCCGTCCTCGATTATCCCCTCATCATTCACCTTGAGCTGGATCGTGATCTCATCTCCGCAGGACGGGTTCTTTCCGTCCAGAGTGATAGTAGGGTCGGCAATGACACCTCTGTGAAGAGGCCTTAAATTATGCTCGTTCAATATTTCTCCGTAGATAGAATTAAATCCCATTATCTGTTCCCTTCCGGCGATGATATGGAAAACATCGCAAATCTAACCACTCTTAAGTCTGATATCCCAACATCTTTCTTATTTCCGGGATCGCATCCAGAAGAGCGTCAACATCTTCTTCATTATTATAGAGATAAAGGCTCGCTCTGGCAGTTGACTGCACGTTAAGATAATGCATAAGCGGCTCGGCACAGTGATGTCCTGCCCTTACATTTATTCCATAGCCGTCCAGTATACTCGAAATATCATGCGGATGGACCCCGTCAACCGTAAAAGAGACTATGCCGTTATGCCGGTAAGGATCCTCGGAGCCCTGTATACGGACATACGGATATTTCTTAAAGCCCTCCATAAGCCTTACGGTAAGAGCGTCCTCAGTCTTTTTAATATTATCATATCCCACGGAGTTAAGATATTCTATCGCCGCTTTAAGGCCCCATGCTCCGGCGGCATTTACCGTGCCCGCCTCGAATTTATGCGGAAGCTCCGCCCAGGTCTCTCCCTTAAGGGTCACCGATTCTATCATCTCTCCACCTCTAAAAAACGGCGGCATCTTTTCAAGGAGCTCCTTTTTTCCGTATAAGACCCCTATCCCGAAAGGTCCCATGAGCTTATGTCCCGAGAAGGCCAGAAAGTCGGCGGAAAGCTCATTTACATCTACCCTGATATGAGGAACCGACTGAGCCGCATCCACGACCGTAACAGCTCCGTATCTGTGCGCAAGCTCCGATATCTTATTTACAGGGTTCTCGCAGCCCAGGACGTTTGAGATGTGCCCGAGCGCTACGAGCCTGGTCTTTTCAGTTATCTTTGAACCAAGCTCCTCATCGGTAAAGCTCCCGTCCGGCTCAGGCTCAAGATATCTAAGCACCGCCCCGGTCTTTTCCGCGACCATCCTCCAGGGCAGCATATTGGAATGATGCTCCATTACCGTAGTAACGATCTCATCCCCCTCTTTAAGAAAATTCAGGCCGTAGCTGTATGCCACAAGATTCAGCGCCTCAGTGGCATTCCTCACAAAAATGATCTCCGAAGGCGTTGCGCCGATAAGTGAAGCACAGGCCTTCCTCGCCTCCTCATAAGCTTCCGTCGCATTTATCGAAAGCTCATACAGCCCTCTTAAGGGATTCGCGTTCATGGTCTCATAGAACTGCTTTTCGGCCTCTATTACACAATCCGGCCTCTGAGCGGTCGCAGCGCTGTCTAAATACTTATATTTTCCCGACCTGAACACCGGAAAGTCATTTCTGTACGGATTAACGCCCATTGTCAAACGCCTCCTCCATATAATGCTGAAGCATGCCTATCGAGCTTTCATCCTTTATAAGGTTTCTTACGGTATTAAGCTTGGCCTTAGTCATAAGAAGCTCCGCTTCCTTCTCGCCTATTCCCCTGCTCTGCATGTAGAACAGCGTATCCGCGGAAAGTCTTCCGATGGAAGCTCCATGCGTACCCTCTACGTCATCCTCGTCGCAGAGTATTATCGGCAGGGTTTTGTTTTTAACATCCTTAGATAAAAGAAGGGTCTCCTCCTGCTCGTCGCCGCACGCTCCCTTTGCTCCATGCTTTAAATCTATGGTGCCTCTGAAATTCTTGGAAGCCCTGTCTCTCAATGCCCCGACAACCTTAAGAGCGCTGTTTGACCTTCTTCCCGAATGCCCTATATAATAATTCATATCAAGCTTCTGGTCATTTAAGCACAGATACCCTACATTTCCGTTAAATGAACTCTTATACCCGCTAAGCTCTATATTAAGGCCGGCGTAGTTCCTGCCGCCGCCCATTATCATCTGAATGACGTTTATCTGCGCGTTATCCGAAACAACCCCTCCGATATCCTCAAAATGGGTATAATTCTGGCCCAAAAGCTCAAGCTTTATCACATTCACGACAGATCCTTCGGCGGCATATATCCTGGTCTGTACTCCGAAGAAACCTTTGTCCTCTCTTCCGCCGGAATAATCCATTATCACGGTAAGGACGCTTCCTGCTTCCGCCGTGATCTTCTGTCTTACAACATATCCGTCTTCATTTCCGAGCCTGTAATTAAGCTTTAAAGGCTTGTCGGCCGCCGCCCCGCACATCGCGCGGATCGAAAGAGCCTCATTGCAGTTTAAGGTGAAAAAATCTCCGGTTTCCTTTCCCATCCCGGTCTTCATGTCGTCAAATACAGACCTTTCAATATTCTGGGGAAAGGCTCCCGAAATGGACTTAACCGCCTCCTTGCCCCGCATGCAGGCAACGCAGCCCTCGCTTCCGATAACGACCCCCGCGGGAATATTGTGGATAATACATTCTCCTCTCCCGTTAAGGTCAATATTTTCATTAAATGAGACCTCGTTAAGCCCCAGGTAATTCCAGGTAAGGGTCGGCAGCTTATTCAGTTTAATATCCAGTTCCTTAGTATTCATCAGCCGATCGCCCCCTTCATTTCAAGCTGTATCAGGTTATTCATCTCCACGGCGTATTCAAGCGGAAGCTCCTTGGAGACAGGGTCCGCAAATCCGCTGACTATCATTGCCTTGGCGTCCTCCTCAGAAATCCCCCTGCTCATGAGGTAGAAAACCGCGTCATCGCTTATCCTGCCGATCTTTGCCTCATGCCCGATATCCGCCCTGTCAGTCCTTATATCCATAGCGGGTACCGTATCCGAGCGCGAAATATCGTCAAGCATCAAAGAGGCGCAGGAAACCGAAGCCTTTGAATCAACGGCCGTCGGCATGACCGTCACCGAGCTTCTGTATGTGCTTATTCCTCCGGCTTTGGAAATAGATTTTGTATTTATAAAGGAAGAAGTCCTCTCCCCTATATGAACCATTTTCGCCCCGGTGTCAAGATTCTGGCCGTTGCCCGCAAATGTGATCCCCGTAAACTCTGCATGTGAA
This sequence comes from Lachnospiraceae bacterium, assembly GCA_024684065.1. The sequence goes on along the minus strand of JAIKXO010000321.1, from coordinate 49,597 downwards.
CCATTGCCCTTAAGGATGCTCGAGGGATAAAGATAGGAAATATGAGAGCCGAAGGACCCGGAAACCCATTCGATCACTCCGCCTTCCTCGCAGATGGCTCTCTTGGTATTTAAGTTGTACATATTCTTCGACCAGTTTTCTATCGTCGAATACCGAAGCCTCGCATTCTTTCCTATAAAAAGCTCAACGCATCCCGCATGGAGATTTGCCACATTATACTTGGGTGCCGAGCATCCCTCTATGAAATGGAGATCCGCCCCTTCGGAAACGATTATTAGAGTATGCTCAAACTGGCCGGCCCCTGCAGCGTTCAGTCTGAAATACGACTGAAGCGGTATATCCACCTTAACGCCTTCGGGGACATAGACAAAGGAACCTCCCGACCATACAGCCCCGTGGAGCGCTGCAAACTTATGGTCAGTCGGGGGCACAAGCTTCATGAAGTGATCCTTAACCATCTGCTCGTATTCTCCGGTCAGGGCACTTTCCATATCAGTGTATACAACCCCGAGGTTACTCACCTCATCCTTAACGTTATGATAAACCAGCTCACTGTCGTACTGGGCACCGACACCGGCAAGGCTCTCCCTCTCCGCCTTCGGGATCCCCAGCCTCTCAAAGGTATTTTTGATATCGTCCGGAACCTCCTCCCAGCTACCCTTCATATTCGTATTGGGACGCACATAGGTAACGATATCATCGATATTCAGCCCGCTTATATCCGGACCCCAGTCGGGAACCTCAAGCTCGTTATATATTTTAAGCGACTTAAGCCTGAATTCCCGCATCCATGAAGGATCGTGCTTCTCCTTTGATATCTGGAGAACAATATCCTCCGTAAGGCCTTCCTTTACCCTGTAAAAATCCTTCTCCTCATAGCGGAAATCATAAAAGCTTCTGTCAAGCTCTTCTACGTTCGTTCTTTCCTTTTCCATAGATTCAGGCCTCCAGATACCGCTCAAATCCGTTTTCGTTTATTTCCCTTACAAGATCTCCGTCCCCGCTCTTTACTATCCTGCCTTTAACAAGGATATGGGTACGGTCTACATTCAGGGATTCCAGGATCTTCGTGGAATGTGTGATTATAAGAAGAGCCCCGTCCTTCTGCTTCTGATATTCTCTTATCCCTTCGGAAACCGTTCTAACCGCGTCAACGTCAAGACCCGAATCGGTCTCGTCTAAGATCGCGAATTTGGGCTTTAGCATTAACAGCTGCAGGATCTCGGCTTTTTTCTTCTCCCCTCCGGAGAATCCCACATTCAGATCCCTGTCCTTATATGAGCTGTCAAAATGCAGAAGCTCCATGTTTTCCGAAAGATTCCGCCTGAACTCGGTCAGCTTTATTTTCTGTCCGGTCTGCTCGATTATCGCATTCCTTATAAAGGAAGAGAGACTGATCCCGGGCACCTCAAGGGGGTTCTGAAATGACATGAACATCCCTGCCTTCGCCCGTTTATCCGCGGTATCGTCCCTGATATCGAGTCCGTTAAAGAATATCTTTCCTTTTGTTATTGTATACAGGGGATTTCCCATAAGCGCATTGCCGAGAGTTGACTTTCCGGCACCGTTCGGGCCCATTAAAACGTGGGTCTCTCCCTTTCCGATGCTCAGGTTTATATCCTTAAGGATTTCATTATCCTCGACATTTACGCATAAATCCCTGATTTCAAGAAGCGCCATAACTTATCCTCCTGTTTACTCCGGTCACGTTAAGGAAAAAACCGGTCAAACCGGCGTCTCCCCGATGCTTTCCGTAACCTGTCCCGCCTTTATCGCCTGAATCCCCAAAAACACCATAACTCATTACTCAGGCAGGCTTTAATACATTTAAAATGATTTTACCATCCGTAAAAGGCAATTTCAATGCAATATGCTCATCTTCTGAATTTATGAGCGGCTGTCCGCTCAAAGCCTGCTGCCCTGTCAGTCTATGGAAAAAAATCGGAAGCTTTATTAAAAAGCTTCCGACATCATTCGACCGAGCGATAGACGGGACTCGAACCCGCGATCTTCGCCTTGGCAAGGCGACGTACTACCAACTGTACCACTATCGCAAACATCTATTCTTTTTTCGACAAAGAGAATGTTACCAAATAAACCCTGCCTTGTCAACATGAAAATATTTTTGAACCGGTACATATAGTTTTTGACACCGGTAAAACCCCGGAACCGGCCTGAAAGCAAGCCTTCTAAGCTTCCCCGCAAAGCCGGCACCCGGTTTTTCGTCAGAAAAGCGCCTTTAAGACCTCAAACCCCTCGGCATAACCACAGCCGTTTCCGTAACCCCATACCTCGTTCTGCTTTAAAGAGATATCGAACAGCCTTCCGTTGTTATTCTGCTGCTTCTGATCGTCCTCATAAATCTTAAGCGCTTTTCTCTTTTTGTCCGCAAATTCCGTGATATCGATAAAGAAAGCCGGAGAAAAGGTCCTGTCCTTGATATAGCCGTTGCTCTGGTACATAAAAACATTCCTGCAGTGCCTTGAAGCTGTTTTACATATCTCATAAGCCGCAACGTGGTCATGGTGCAGGTCATGGCTCATATGCATAAACACCGTGTCGATATCCCGCTTTAAAATAAGATCCTCAAGCTCGTGCATAAGGGAACCGTCGGAGTAGGAAAGCTTCCCGTAGCCGGCCTGATGTATATCTATCTCCTCCATACCGATAAAATCGCAGATCTTTCTGCTGCTTTCCGCGGTCTTGCTCCTTAGGATGCTGTAATTTGCGTTATTATCCGTAAAATCATTGTCGGTCAGAGTGATCTTAAATACCTTTTTACCCTCGCTTATCAGCCTGCATGCACTCCCTCCGCATCCAAGCTCGACATCGTCATAATGCGCTCCTATCATCAACGCCCTCTCTATCATCCCTCTTCCTCCCTTGAGATTTTGTTTAACCCGGCATAACCCTTTCTTTAGCCGGTATAAATGATCCTGCAAAAACAGACTTTCATTTCACGTTTTTAAGAAGTCTGCCCGTATTTTTAAGGCTTCCTGTGTGCAGACAGGGAAAAAGCCTTCCGGGATCCAGCCGTTTTTCACCTGTCCACAAACGCTTAACGTCCTGCCCATGCGGCTTGACGATCAGATATTTTCCAGATATTTAGTATATAATTCCCTGTGGTCAAGCATCCACTCATACATTTCTTCGACCATCTCCCGATAACCCGGTATGTTTATCCAGTCTGACGATCTGGTATTATAAAGGGATTTATCACTTTCTATGGTATCGCTTGAGTATATCTTCACCTTCCCGCCCCTGAATCTTTCATTAAACAGGCGCAACAGCTCGTATTTGCTTATCTTCTCATTGTTGACTATATGAAAAAGCCCGCCCTTCGGCTCTTTTTCAATAAGCTCTGAAATTGTCTTTGCAAGCTGTATAGTGGTCACCCCGGTCCAGTATACCTTCGCGAAGCCGTCCACCACGTCATTTTTCATGAACCAGTTAAAGAGCCCTATTCCCTGCTCCCGTATTTCCGGCCCAATAAGGGAAGTTCTTAAGGTAAACAGATCATCGCCCTTTACCTCTCCTAAGGACTTGCTTATCCCATAGGTCGAGATCGCGTTTTTCTCTGAATTTTCCGTATAAAAACCGTTCTGATTCCCGCGGAAAACGCAGTCCGTGCTTATATGTACAAGCTTCGCGCCGTTTTCTTCACACAGCATGGCAAGGAAATGCGGAAGAACGCTGTTTACATATATGCCATGATACATATCGGAATCCACGTTCCGGTTCAATGTTCCCGCGCAGTTGATCACATAATCATAACCGCCTTTTACTATCGCATCCTTTACAGGTTCCTGATCCATAACATCCAGTAAAATATCGTTCCCGAGGACACCCTTTTGTCTCGTCGCTCCTGTTACGTTATGATCCTTTTCCCGAAGCATGAGATAGATGATATGCCCCGCCATCCCGTTGGCTCCAAGCACCAGCACCTTTGCCATTTTGTTCTCCTCTATTGAAAAGGGGATTGACCCTTATATAGCTTATATACTCTCCGCAGAAGTCCGGGGCCCTGTCTGAAAGGGATTTTTGACCCTGAATTATATCCTGCATAAGAAAACAGATCTTACGGACCGCCCCTTTATAATTCCGTCCTTTTTAATTCAGGTATGATTCTAACATAATGATCACCTGTAAACAAGGAAGAAACTTAAACGGAAAAACCCCTGATATAATAAACCGGCTTCAGCTCTTAAAGATACTTAAACAGCTCCGCGGCCTCTTCCTTCTTTACCGTCTCCTTAACGGATGTAACCTCTACGCTTACCTCTTTATTTCCGAACTGGATATCTATCCTGTCCCCCGGCTTTATTTCCTGGGAGGCCTTAGCCACGCGTCCGTTCACGCTGACCCTTCCTGCATCGCAGGCTTCGTTTGCGACCGTACGCCGCTTTATAAGACGGGACACCTTAAGATATTTGTCTAATCTCATATTTTGTCCTCCAGGGTCAGGCACGAGCCGGATTTATCCGGGCTCGTATCTGACCCGCCAATCAAGTTTGAAAGTCTTCGACTTTCAAACTTTGTCCTCCAGGGTCAGGCACGAACCGGATTTATCCGGGCCCGTATCTGACCCGCCGATCAGATTTGAAAGTCTTAGGCTTTCAGACCTGTTCTCCGAAAACCCCTCAAGCAGAAAGAGCGGAGAACCCTACAGTCCTCCGCTCTCTGCAAAACAAATATATCGATTACTTATTAACTGCATCCTTTAATGCCTTGCCGGCCTTAAACTTGGGAGCCTTTGAAGCCTTGATCTTCATAACGCTTCCGGTCTGGGGATTTCTTCCCTCTCTTGCCGCTCTCTTAACAACCTCGAAAGTTCCGAAGCCAACTAACTGAACCTTTCCGCCCTTCTTTAATTCCTTTGTAACTGCATCTGTAAAAGCCTTGAGGGCCTTCTCTGAATCCTTCTTTGATAATCCAGTCTGATCAGCCATAGCGGCTACTAACTCTGTCTTGTTCATTTAAAAATCCTCCTGTATTTTTAGCAAAAATCTTACCCCGCGTTAAGCTATTTACAGCTGTTTTGCGGTCTAAGCGCCTCTGCGCTAATAGAATATACCTGTTTTAATCCGCCATGTCAAGGGAAATCCGTAAGAATAGACCAGTTTTAAGCAAAAATAGTTGTTAAAAAAACAATTTTGTTGTAAACTGATGCTAGATAAGTAGACACTCTTAGCATTTCCTTATCAAACGTGATCGAAAGGATAAAAAAATGTTAGCTACCCTAATACCATTATTTAACGAAAACATGGAGGTAAAGGCTTATTCCCTTTTTTCGCAGAAGAAGAATTATCTCCAGAATCCCAGCTATCTTGGAACCGGAATAAATGACGGAGCCGGAGTGATCACCGGTCTTGAAATAGTTAACAGCGTGGGGATCGACAGTCTTGCGACGGAAAGCGACATCTTCATACCTCTTTCCCCGATCTCTCTTTTTGCGGACGTAGAGGAGCAGTGCCTTGCGCCTCCGAACAGGATCGCCCTTCTTATAGATAATTCGATCAAGCCCCAGCCCTTAAACATAGAGCGTATCAAAGCCCTTAAAGATGTAGGCTATCAGTTTGCCATGCGTAAGCTTGATGTGCCCGATTTCGAAGAATATAAGAATATCCTGGCCCTTATGGATTATCTTATCCTTGACCATAAGAAGATAGTCATAAGCAAAGCAAAGATATTCTTTTCAAAGCTATATCCCAATATAAAGCTTGTTGCCGGAAATATCGCCTCACTGGAGATTTTCGAGGAGCTAAAGCGCGAGGGCGGATACCAGCTTTACGAGGGTGAGTTCTACCGTACCCCCATTACCAAGGGCGACAGCCAGATAGCACCGGTAAAGATAAACTACTTAGAGCTTTTAAATATAATCAACAACAGCGACTTCGAACTGACAAAGGCCGCGGACGTAATTTCAAGGGATGCCGCGCTTACGATCTCTCTTTTGGAGATGGTCAACAAGATGACGGTCAATTCGAAGATTTCAAATATCCGTCAGGCAACAGCCCTTTTAGGACAGCGTGAGCTTAAGAAATGGGTTTCGACGGCTGTCACCAAACAGCTCTGCGAGGACAGGCCGAGCGAGGTCGCGAGGCTTTCAATGCTTCGCGCGAAGTTTGCGGAACAGCTTGCGCCTATTTTCTCAATGGCCATGAGGGATCAGGAGCTCTTTATGTTAGGGCTTTTCTCCTGTCTCGATATAATCCTGAACAAACCTATGAGCGAAGCTCTTGAGATACTCAATGTAAGCAAGGATATTTCGGATGCGCTCATACACGGAAAGGGAGAGCTTGCAAGCGTCTATAATTTCATCCTTCTTTATGAAAATGCGGACTGGTTTGAAATAGACAGGCTGGTGGTAGTCAATAATCTTCCGTATGACGATATTTACGGCGCTTATGTTGCTTCCCTCAGATGGTACAGGGATCTGTTCTTCTGATATTTCGATACTTTGAAACCTAGACACTCTGATAATGAAAAATAATACATCACTGATAATCATTTCATATAATGACGGAGATCTTTCTTCGGAGCTTGCAAAAAAAGTAAAGGACCATACCGCATTCGACCACATTATCCTGGTCAATAACGGATCTACGGATAATACCCTTTCTTTAATGGAAGAGGCGAAAGCTTCAGCTCCCAAAAAGATTTCCGTTATTTCTGCTCCGGAAAACCTTGGTTATGCCAAGGCAAATAATCTCGGGATGAGATTTGCGATCGACAATTTCGGCTCCGACTATCTTTTCGTAGCTAATCCTGATGCTTATTTTACGGATAAAGCGGCTCTTGCCTGCCTTAACGCGATAAAACAACGCCCTCAGTACGGGATCATAGCTCCTGTAGTCAATCAGGGCTATAACGCCTGGAATCTTCCGAGCTTTGCCGGAGTTATTGAGAGCCTTTTTCTTATCATCTATAATATTCATAAGAAAGCTATAAAGAAAAGGGTGACCTCCTCCAAAAAGGAGCTCGAACGAGTAGGGGTTGTCGACGGTTCTTTCTTTGTGATCTCGAGGGAAGCCTATGAGAAGATCGGCGGAATGGACAACAGGACTTTCCTTTACTGCGAGGAGATGATGATGTCGTACCGCCTTATGCTCAATGGCTACTATGTGGGCGTCCTTACAAAGGAGCGTTATGACCATCTTCATTCAACCACGATCAAAAAGCTGAACAATAATTCCAAGGCAAGGGCTTTCCGCCATTTCCATAAAAGCTTCAGGATCTATAACAAGTATTATCTGCATACCGATCCGCTTCAGGACATTATTTTTGAAGCTGCTTTCGCCCTCGCTTATCTGGAAAGGGTCATCTATGACCACATAAAGAACTAAGGGAAGACCGGTCTGACAGGTTTTCCCCGATACTGATAATAACCGGATCTGCTATATAAATCCGCCACTTTAAAACATCTACAAACAGATGTTTTTTTGTCTCAAAAAATATTATCCGAATGAAATTCGTCACTCTTTATCTGCAAACTGAAAATGTACATCTTTTGAAGGATGTGGGGATGATCCCTTATAAGCTGTATAAGAACCATGGATTTCAGAGTGAGATCGTCACATGGGAAAACGGGGACTATCCGGATCTTTCGTCCAAGACAGACGGGCTTAAGCTTGTATTTGCGAAAAAATCCCCGTTCGGGCGTATCTATGACGGAATGCATTATTTAAAATACGAGTCGTCTTCAATTGACATATTGAATATATATCACTTAAATGCGACTTCTTTTTTTTATGAACGCGTTTTCCGTAAATATAATCCCATGGGAAAGATATATTTAAAGCTTGATATGAATGAGAAGGGCTTTAAGGATGTTTTCCGCTTCGGGCTTAAGGGTATGATAAAACGGGCCGTTATAAAACAGGCTGACATCGCCTCCGTGGAAAACACCAGGATGCATACGGCATTAAGCGCCCGTTTTAAGGATAAGGTAATATTCATCCCTAACGGCTTCTACGAAGAACCCTCCGGATCCGGACAGGATGAAAAAGATCTGCCTGAAGCGGCCACAGATAAGGACGGTCTGCAGGCGGATACAGTCCCTGAAAAGTCCGATATGATACTGACGGTAGGAAACCTCGGCACACCCGAAAAAGGCACCGATATCCTGCTTGATGCTTTCGCGGAAAGCGCCGGAAAACATGACTATTCACTCTGCCTTGCAGGTCCCGTAACCCCTTCTTTCGGGCCGAAGGTAGCTGAATTTTATAAAGAACATCAGGAATTAAAGGACAGAATTACCTTCACGGGTCCGATATCCGACAGGAAACAGCTTTCAGACCTCTACAGAAAGGCACGTATTTTCGCATTTCCATCAAGAAGCGAATCCTTTGGCTTTGCCTTGCTTGAAGCGGCTTCAAACGGATGCTATATAATCGCCTCCGATGCCTGTTCTGCGGCAGGCGATATCACTAATAACGGAAAATTCGGTACTATAGTGAAGGCTTCGGACGTTTCCTCCCTTGCGGAAGCATTCATTTTCTTTAATGAGGCCCCGCCCGACAGTAATCAGCTTCGCGCAGAGGAAATAAGATATATAAAGAAATATTACAATTGGGATGATATCATCTCAAAGCTGCACTCGGAGCTTGTTAAGCTGTTTAAGCGTGCCTGAATAAAAGAGATTCCGGCTGCCGGATGCCGGCAAATGAATGCTGATCACGGATACGGATCAATGACTGCTGACAATATTGCCCTTACCGGCTCAGTTTTCAGCCCACTCGGGAAGCTCAACCTTGATATTCTGCCCCCTTACTGCCCATTGGATCTTTCTTATCTGCTTTTTTATTCCACCCGGAAAATGATCCATGACATACTGCTTAAGCTCACTCATTTTTATGCTTCTCTTAATGCTTCCCTCGGAAGGCATCCTGGCACCATGGGCAGTCCGTATCTTAAGGCTCTCCATGTAGGTATCATAGAGCCTTATTGATGACACCCCGTCCTTGGAGATTATGCATACAATAACACCTGTATCTTTAAAATGATATCCCTTCTTATACATGGAGAGCAGAAAATCGTAATCCGCTCCTATCGGGTATTCCAGCTTAAACGGATAACGGATCAGAAGCTCCCTGTTCACAAAAGCCGACTGGTGCGAGAACGGCATGGTGAACTCTATGGATTCAAAGGATTTCCGGAATCTGTAATAATGCCCGTATTCATATTCTATGGCGTCTCCGTAAAGTATCCCGTCATTTACATAATTGCTTTTCTTAAAGATGGCAGAGAGTGTCTCGCTGCTGTAAAAGCAGTCGCCCGAATTCATGAAATTGATCCACTTTCCCTGAGCCTCCCTGACTGACTTGTTCATGGCATCATATATGCCTTCATCCTTCTCCGATATGATCCTGTAGGGAATACCCTTTTTAGCGAATCCCTCCTTAAAGGAATACGCTGTCTTCAGCGTATCGTCAGACGATCCACCGTCCTTGATGATATATTCAAAGTCCCTGTAATCCTGCGCCAGTACGGATTTTATGGTCTTTACTATCGAATCCCCGGCATTCATGCAGACCGTAATAATCGAAATATTCATAACAGTTCCCCAATGGTCCTGACCATGCGCTCCCATGAAAATTTATACTTAGAAGCCCTGATATTTTCGGTAAATCCTTCCATACCCCTGTCGTAGGCCGTTTCAATGGCTCCGGCCAATGCCCCGGGATCTCCCGGCTCTACCAGAATTCCGGTAACTCCGTCATCGACCGCATCCGGAAGCCCCCCGACCCTTGTTGCGATAACAGGCTTTTCAAAGCCAAACGCTATCTGGATTATACCGCTCTGGGTCGCCGACTCATAAGGCAGCACCACCAGATCGCAGGCTGCAAAATATTTCTCAACCTCATTATCCGGCACATATCCGTCAACAATCTCGATATAGGAAGCTACCTTCTCCTCCTCTATCAGAGATATGTATCTTTCCCTGTCTTCAGGGCCTGAAAAATCACCGACGATATAGAGCTTAAATCCTTCAGAGATCAGGGCGCTGCCTTTATCTCTTAAAACCGAAAGTGCCCTTATCAGATGCTTAAGACCCTTATAGTCCCGGATAAAGCCGAAAAAAAGAATCATTTTAGCATCATTCTTAAGCCCTAAAAGCTCCCTTGCTTCCTCCTGTTTAAGGCCGGAAAGATTAAAAGCCTGATAGGTGGGGTGGGGATTTATCCTGTAGGAAGCATCGGATTTTATGGACAGAAGGTCCGAAGCTTCCTCCCTGGAATGAAGCACGAAGCAGTCACCCCGGGAAAGGGTACGCCTGGTCAGGAATCTGTCTAATACAAATCTCTCGTGCGGAAATACGTTATGACAGAGGAATAATATCTTAATTCCCGCTTTCCTGAGCCTCCCCGTCAGAATGCAGTAGCAGGGTGCAAAATAAGGATGCCACCATTCTATGATAACGGCATCCGGCTTTCTTTTTATGATATCTGAAGCTGTGTTAAGGATGTTTATCGGATTCGCGGTATTTATGAGAAATTCAGCATTTTCCGCTTTAAAGGCATCGCTTGAATAATCCTTCTGCTCTTTTCTGAAAAGGAGCTTCGGATACTGCATTTTATATGATATCAGCCTTGTGTCATACTCTGCGCTTAAGGCCCTGTGCAGAAGCCCCGTATAATGGGCTATGCCGCTCTTATACGGGTATACGGGCCCTATAAGGACAAGATGCTTACTCATTTTCTCCGCCTTCTTTTACGACCCTTCCTTCCCCGGAAGCTTCCTCTGCCTCCCTTAAGTCTTCTTTATAATCAAGCCTCCTGACCCTGTACTGGATATCTTCCAAAAGCTTCCTGTTATTGGCTATGACATCCGCCTGAAGCCCTACGATAAATGTCATGAACCCAAGCATGATCAGAGTGCTTGCAAGGATCAGCGACTGGATATGCCCGGTTCCCTCACCCATAAAATAGAATATTAAGAATCTGAGCATTATGATGATACCCGTCAAAAACGGTATCAGGCCGAGAATGGAGAAGAATGTAAGGGATCTGTACATCATAAAAGCCCTGATTATCGTAAGCACCGACCTTTTGATATAACCGCCCATACTGTGAAAGAGCCTGGATTTTCTAAGTTCCCCGTTAGTACGCACGGGAACAGAGGTTATGGCCATATTTGTTCTTCCGGCCTGAACTATCGTTTCCAGGGTATAGGTGTAATTGTTCATGACGTTTAAATGCATGGCCGCATCCCTGGAAAACGCCCTGAATCCGCTTGGGGCATCCGGGATGTCCGTTTTGGAGGCGATGCGTACGACATAGCTCCCAAGATGCTGCAGTTTTTTCTTAAGAGGCGAAAAATGCTCGGTGTTGTCGATAGGTCTCTCGCCGATGACGATCTCCGCCTTCCCGTCAAGGATCGGCCTTATCAGCTTTTCAATATCCGCTCCGCAGTACTGATTGTCCGCGTCGGTATTTACGATTATATCCGCTCCGTTGCGAAGACAGGCATCAATACCCGCCATGAAGCCCTTTGCGAGGCCCTTGTTTCTCTTAAAGCTGACGATATAGTCAACGCCCCAGTTTCTTGCGACCTCGACGGTATTATCCACGCTTCCGTCATTAATGATCAGATATTCTATTTTATCAACCCCGTCGATCTTTTTTGGCAGGTCATTCAGAGCGATCTCCAAAGTCTCCGCCTCATTCAGGCAGGGGATCTGTATTATCAGCTTCATTTATTCATATTCCCTGGCAATATAAATCGGTCTGCTTTTTGTTTCCATATAGGCTTTCGCAAGATACTCCCCTATGACTCCCATACAGAAGAGCTGTATCCCTCCGATGAATACGATGATACAGGTCATAGACGGCCATCCGCTTGTCGGGTCTCCATAAACAAGGGTCTTTATTATTATGACGATTATCATGATAAAGGCCACCAGTGTAAAGGTAATGCCCAGTAAAGCGGCCAGGGCAAGGGGCGCCGTAGAAAACGCGACTATTCCTTCTATCGAGTATAAAAACAGCTTCCAGAAAGACCATTTGGTCTCGCCTGCTGCCCTTTCGATATTCTCGTACTCAAACCATTTGGTCTCAAACCCTACCCAGCCGTATATCCCCTTCGTAAAACGGTTATACTCCTTCATGGACAGAATGGCATCCGCCATCTTTCTGGTCATTATCCTGTAGTCCCTGGCACCATCCACTATCTCTGTCTTCGAAAGCCTGTTGATGATCCTGTAGAACATCCTCGCGAAAAAAGAACGGATCACAGGCTCGCCCTCTCTTGTGACCCTTCTGGTCGCGGCCGAATCATAGCCCTCCTTAGCAACCGCCCTGTACATGTCCTTAAGAAGCGAGGGAGGGTCCTGAAGATCCACATCCATAATAACCACGTAATCCCCGTGCGAATGGTCAAGTCCCGCGTAGATACCCGCTTCCTTACCGAAATTCCTCGAAAAGGAAACATAGTGTACCCGCTCGTCCTTCTTTCTAAGTTCCTTAAGTCTCTCAAGGGTTTTATCCTTTGAGCCGTCATCAATAAAGATCAGCTCAAATTCCGTTTCGGGAAATTCGGCGGAAAAATCCTCAGTTGTCTTCTGCATTTCCTCATAAAAAAGCGGGATCGCCTCTTCCTCGTTATAGCAGGGCACCACCACCGATAAAAGACTCATATCCTTCTCCCCTTATATCCTAAGAATGTCATATTTATCAAAACCTTCCCCGCTCAGCTTAACAAACAGCTTCTGCTTTGGGTGCGGGGCCGAGTCCATCTCCTCTCCCTCTTCGTTTCTTATGGAGATCACGCTGCATTCTATATCCGTCCCATCCGGCTTCATGACTTCGATCCTGTCACCGACACAGAATTTATTTTTCTGTTCTATGACAATACGTCCGTCCGAGATATCCGAAACCATGCCCAGATAAACGGCATCCTTTATATAGGTACTGTTGTCATAGATCTGAGCTTCCTCCGAAGGCTTACCGAAAAAGAATCCCGTCGTATATTGCCTGTAGGTGCATTTCGATATTTCATTTAGATACCATGGGATGTTATTTTCGTATTTTGACGGGTCCTCAAAAAAATCGTCAAGGGCCTTTCTATAGGTTCTCGCGGCCGATGCGACATAAAGAGCCGTTTTCATTCTCCCCTCGATCTTAAAGCTGTCTATCCCTGCCTCTGTAAGCTCCGGGATATGCCCGATCATGCAAAGATCCCTGGAATTAAAGATGAAAGTACCCCTTTCATTCTCATAAACCGGGAAATACTCCCCGGGCCTCGTTTCTTCAACCACGGAATAGTTCCAACGGCAGGGATGGGTGCATTCCCCACGGTTTGCGTCCCTTCCCGTAAGATAATTGCTGAGAAGGCATCTGCCCGAGTAGGAGATGCACATAGCCCCGTGGACAAAGGTCTCTATCTCAAGCTCTTCCGGGATATTCTCCCTTATTTCCCTCAGTTCCTTAAGAGAGAGCTCCCTTGCGGAAACAACCCTTTTTGCTCCCTGTTCATGCCAGAACCTGTATGTTAAATAGTTAGTGTTATTTAACTGAGTGCTGATATGAAGATCAATGTCTTCGCACTCCTCCTTAAAGAGCAGCAAAAGACCGGGATCGGATATTATGACCGCATCGGGCTTTATCCTGTTAAGCTCCTTAAAATACTCCCTTGCCTCTTTAAGGTCTTTATTATGGGCAAAAATATTTGCCGTCACATACACCTTCACGCCATGGCTGTGGGCAAACGCTATCCCCTCGGACATTTCCGCGGATGTAAAATTCTTCGCCTTTGCCCTTAGACTGAAGGCTTCCCCTCCGATATAAACGGCATCCGCGCCATAGGTGACCGCCGCCTTTAAAACCTCTAAGCTTCCCGCAGGCACCAAAAGCTCCGGCTTCCTGTCTGCTTTCTTCTCTCTGATCATTTTACGTTCTTAACACTTACCGTTATCCCGTCCGCTATGGGCAGTATGCTTGTGACAAGCTCATCGCTGTGGGTCAGCGCGTACAGATACTCCCTCATCCTGGCATGTATGGTCCGGTTCCTTCTTTTTATTATAAACCTTGACTCTATCACATCCCCATCCTGAAGCACATTATCGGAAACAAGCAGGCCGCCGTTTTCAAGAAGCTTAAGGACTGCCGGCAGATAATTAATATACTGGGCCTTTGCGGCATCCATGAAAACAAAATCAAAATGCTCCTTTTTCCCAACGAGCGTTTTAAGAATATCGCCCGCATCTCCTTCAAGCACTTTGATCCTGTCTTTCCTGCCGGATGCCTCTATATTATCCCTTAATAAAGCTATCCTTGGCTCATATTTTTCTATCGTAACTATATCAGCATCTGAATATTCCGTCATGAAGATCGCGGAAAACCCAACTGCTGCCCCGACCTCTAGTATCCTCTCCGGCCTCTTCATCGAAAGCAGGAGCTTAAGAAGATTCTGGACGGCAGGCCTGATAACAGGGATTTCTTCCTTAAGGGCTTTTTCTTCCAGGGCATTTAAAAAGTCACTGTTTGCACTGTCAAGAGAACGAATGAAGCCCTCGATCCTGTCTTCGGTCAAATACCCGCCCGATCCTTCCGGTTTCTGATCCCGAAAAGTCAGGGCATGAATATCCCCGTTCACTTACTCACCCTCTGGCACGACATCCTCGACGATCTCCGGCTCAATGACCTCGCCATCGCTGCCGTCCCCATTATAGCCGTAAACATCAAAATTATCATCGGCCGTAGAGTTTCCAACCTCATTCGAGGGCTGTTCCACCAGCTCATCGGCTTCTCCCATATCCTCTAAAGGCTCCTCGGCCTCTATGTTTTCGATCACCATAAGAATGGCATCCGCATTCATCGAGGTATTCAAAGTATAGCTTCCCGGTACGATCGGTTCATCATGCTCGGAAAGCTTAGACTGCAGGATAAAGAGCTTCCAGTCCGTCGTAAGCCCTTTTTCCTCAAGCATCTTTGCGATATCCACGGTTCCCTCATCGGACGTTATGGTGACGGAAACATCCCTTCCGGGAGGCTCATCCACCGCCTCCTCGGTAAAAAGCTTGAATCCGAAATCATAGGCCTGTTTACCGAGTCTTATGATCGCAAAGACAATAATTATAACGAGCGCTGACCTTATCACGAAGCTTGCAAAGGAAAGCGCCGCCTGTCTTATATTCATTGTCAGTCCTCTATATCGATCTCTTTTATTATTCTGCCGATAATATCCTGATAGAGCCTTATAAAGTCAACCTCTGCCTGCATAAAATCCAAAACTCTCACATCATTGCATAAGGCATCGCTCTCAGCCTCTATTCTGGCCGCTTCATGCATCCGCTGCTCATCCGAGCAGTTTTGAAGCTCATACGACAGCTCGCGGAATCTCCTTATCTTGTTCAGACATTCCTCATCTCCATCTACCCTGGACTTTTCCTGAAGATAAGTCCTGTACTCCGGAGTATCGAGGAGGCTTTTGATAAGCGAGGAAACCGCCATATCCAGCTCCTGATTCATTTGTCCCACCCCTCATTATTTAATTTATACCTCTAAAAAAATCGTGATGACCATCGGACGCCGCTTCATCTTCCCCCAAATAAAGCTGCTCATCTCATCCCTCATAGAGGATTTCATTTTATTCCAATCCGTAATTCCCTTCTCCGATAGCTTCCTGAATGTCTCCTCCGCAACCTCTTCCATTTCCGTCATTATCTCGTCGGACTCCCTGACATAGATAAATCCTCTGGTAATGATCTCGGGACCGGAAATTAACTCCCCGGTGTCCGCTGAAAGCGCCGCGATAACTATGACCATTCCGTTTTCCGACAGAATCTGCCTGTCCCTTAAGACAACATTTCCGACATCTCCTACTCCGAGCCCGTCCACAAAGAGGCTTCCGGTCTCAACATGACCCGTTATCATGGCGGAATCTCTTCCGACCGAGAGAACATCCCCCGCCTGGAGAATGAAGATGCTTTCCTTAGGGATCCCCAGATCTCTCGCAATATATGCCTGAGCTTTTAAATGCTTATATTCCCCGTGAACCGGTATCGCATATTTAGGCTTCACAAGCGAGTATATAAGCTTTATTTCCTCCTCCGAAGCATGCCCCGAAACATGGGCATCCTGATATACGACATCCGCTCCCTGCAGGGTCAGCTCGTTAATGACCCTTGAGACCGCCTTCTCGTTGCCGGGAATCGGGTTTGAGCTGAAAATAACCGTATCTCCGGGCTTTATCCTGGCCCATTTGTTCTGCTTGTTGGCTATCCTGTTAAGGGCCGCCATGGTTTCGCCCTGGGAACCTGTGGTGATTATGACCAGCTTTTCGTCGGGATAATCCCTGATCCTGTCTATATCTATGAGCGTATTCCCCGGGATATCCAGATATCCGATCTCCTGAGCCGTCACAACGATATTCTCGATGCTCCTGCCCTGAACCGCAACCTTTCGTCCGTATTTATAGGCGGTATTGATGATCTGCCTTATCCTGTCTATATTGGAAGCAAAGGTTGCCACAAAGATCCTCGTATCGTTATGATCCTCGAAAATATCTTCGAAAGCCTTCCCAACCGTCTTTTCCGAACTGGTATAGCCATGCCTTTCAGCATTCGTGGAATCACATAAAAGCGCCAGTACGCCTTTTTTCCCAAGCTCCGCAAACCTTTGAAGATCGATGGGATCCCCGAATACCGGGGTATAATCCACCTTAAAATCCCCCGTATGGACTATCACTCCGGCTTCGGTATGCAGGGCAATGGCGCAGGCATCCGCAATTGAATGATTTGTCTTTATAAACTCGGCTTTTATATCGGAAAGATCAATAATATCGCCAAAGTCAACTATGTGCTTCTCAACCTGATCTTCCAAAAGATGCTCCTTGAGCTTGCCGTCTATAAGCGCCATGGTCAGCCTTGTTGCATAGATCGGCACCCCGAGATGCTTTATAACGTAAGGGATCGCTCCGATATGATCCTCGTGGCCATGCGTTACTACCAGGCCCTTCAGCTTTTCCTTATTATCTATCAGATAGCTGACATCCGGGATCACCAGGTCTATTCCCAGCATATCGTCCTCCGGGAACGCCAGCCCGCAGTCTATGACCACAATAGAATCCCTGTACTCAAAGGCAGTGATATTCATGCCTATCTGTCCGAGGCCCCCGAGCGGGATGATCCTTATTTTTTTATCTCCAGACAATATTTATTCTCCCGTAAAATCCAAAGCTTCATTAATATAAAAGTACGCACAGGAAGACTATATCCGGCCGGGACGCGCCGGTCAGCTATTCCTGTGCAAGCTCTTCAAATACCTTAAATACCGCTAAAAGCTCGTCCTCATCTTCTAAAAGCTCATATATGCTCTCGGGATCCTCAGGTTTTGATATATCCTTAAGTATAATGACCTCTTCTTCGGTATCCTCATCCTCTGCAGGAGACTCCGAGACAAGCAGATAATCGGTTTCATTTATCCTTGTCTGATCTAACACATAGAACTCTGATATTCCGTCTTCTGTTTCAAACTGCAGTTTTTCCATTTTCTGATCAAACTCTTATAAGCCTTACCCAAACAACAGGAACCGATGAACAGCTGCGTTCATCCGCTCTCCTTAAGTTTCAGTAAGGCTTCCTCTTTTTCTTTCCAGATAGCCCTCTAAAATGAACATAGCGGCTATCTCATCGACATATTTCTTTTTATCCCTGACACCCGTCTCTTCCATGGAACGGATCGCCGCAACCGTAGTGAGCCTTTCATCCCATAGAATAACAGGCAGTCCCGTTCTTCTTTTGAGACCGTCTGCAAAAGCCCTTACGCGCTCGCATCTTTCCCCCTCGGAATTGTTCATGTTCTTCGGGAAGCCAAGCACGATAGTATCCACATTATACTCAGATACAAGCTCTTCTATCCTGGCATATGTCCGCCTGAGCCTGTCCTCTTTTTCTCTTCGTATGATCTCCACACCCTGAGCGGTGAGCATAAGCTCATCAGAGACCGCAACTCCAACCGTCTTAGAGCCGTAGTCAAGCCCCATAGCCCTCATAAAGGCCCTCTACTTCCATCCGTTCTTCTTGATATAAGATTCCAAAAGTTCTTCAACCAGCTCGTCCCTTTCAACCTTCATGATAAGGCTTCTGGCATTATTGTGGCTCGTAATATATGTCGGATCACCGGACATAATATAGCCAACGATCTGGTTTACAGGATTATAGCCCTTTTCAGTCAGAGCCTCATAAACAGCCGCCAGTACAAGCTTGACCCCTGTTTCAGGCTCGCCCTGCACGCTGAAATGCTGAGTGCTTCCAAGATCCTGCATATCACATTCCCTCCCTATTAAATTTATACTCTGCCCCAACAAAGTTTCCATAACTTTGTTTTACATATATTGTATACTAATCAGCACAAAAACACAAGTAATTGTTAAGGTGTCCGGCTTCAACCCTGCCGTTTACAAGCATATTCGTCAGATCCTTCTGCGACCTGCAGGCAAATTTCACATATTCCCTGTTAAAGCCCGTATAATATTCTTCCCCGTCTATAAGCTTCTTTTCCTCAAAAAGGACCTCCTCGGCCTTTCCCGTATAATAATCCCTGAACCTCCTTCTCCTCTCTTCGTCATCAAGGCTTAAAAGCTTCGCCCTTTTCTCCTTTTCTTTTTCCGTAAGCTGTCCGCTTAGTCTGTCTGCCGGGGTTCCCTTTCTTCTCGAATATTTGAATATATGAACCTCATAAAAATCGACCCTGTTCAGAAAATCCCTTGTTTCAAGAAACTCCTCCTCGCTTTCCTGCGGAAATCCGGCTATTACATCGGTAGTGATCGCAGGATGTTCAAAACAGCTCCGGATCAGGCTGACCTTATCGAAATACTCCCTTGTATCATAATGCCTGTTCATCCTCTTTAATACGCTGTCAGACCCGCTCTGAAGCGAAAGATGAAAATGAGGGCATACCTTTCCCGTCTCTTTTACCGCCTTCAGAAACTCATCCGTGATTATCCTCGGCTCCAATGACCCAAGCCTTATCCTGTCAACGCCCTCAATCCTGGACGCCTCCCTTATGACCTCGATAAGCCCGTTGTTTACGTACCCGCCTTCTCTCGCTATTTCATTATAGGAAGCAGAGGTTTTGAGATCTAGCCCGTAAGAGCTTAAATGTATGCCGGTCAGGACTATCTCCTTTATGCCGTTTTCGGAAAGCGCATTAAGCTCTTTTATTATATCCTCCTTCGGCCTGCTCTTTATCCTTCCTCTGGCGTAAGGTATTATGCAATAGCTGCAAAACTGGTTACAGCCATCCTGGATCTTTATATAAGCCCTGGTATGGCCGTGGAGCGCTTTAAGGAAGCCATGATCGTCAGGTTCATCCCCGTCAGGGATATACACCTTCGTTTCCTTTTCTCCGTAAGTAGCCAGAGTCCCGGCATCTTTCGTCTGCCGTACATCTGAATTTATTGCGTAAGCCGCTGTATCTTTTTCTTCCTTTCCATATATATAGTCCTCTACTATCCTTACTATGTTTTTCTTTTCTCTGTTAGAGACCAGAATATCTATGGCGCCGTCTTTTTCGGCCTTTTCCTTTTCCGCCTCCGCAAAGCATCCGCAGGCCACCACGACAGCCCCGGGATTAAGAGCTCTCGCGCGGTGAAGCATCTGCCTTGATTTCCTGTCTGCAATATTCGTCACCGTGCACGTGTTAACGATATAAACATCACTTATCTTATCAAAGTCCGTTATTGTATGTCCCGCCTCCTTGAAGGCCTGGATCATCCTTTCGGTCTCGTAGGCATTGACCTTGCACCCCAGATTATGAAACGCCGCTAACATTTTAAAGAATATTTATTTCCTTTCACGAAGAATTATCAATCAGGACGGATTTTGTAAGGAAATATGCCACCTGCGGTGCCTAGGCGCAGTAAACGACAAAATAAAGTTTATTTTGTCGTTTACTATAAGTCTGTCCCCTGCCGGCAGGTGATGAGATGATCTTCTGTTTCCTTTTGATCATGCAGAGCTTACTTTGTCCCGAATTATAAAGATTATAGCATCTACAGTAAAATATACAAGAAGCTGCCTGTTTTGGGGCTGTTTTTTGTCTATTATTGTAATCGTCCTTCGAGAAGGTCGTGAATAGCATTAAAAAAAGCCTTGTAAAATCTTACTTTTTGTACCTATTTGAGTATTGACTTTTATCATGCTCCGACTTAAGATAAGGGTGCTTAAGAGAAGCTGCTTAAGCATTATTCTGGAGGTAGCGGAACGGCAAGCCGGCTGTCCGTCCGTTTACTATATATACCAAAAGCGCATGTTTATTTTCTGCTATGGAATAACGGACATAATTATGTATCCGTTATCAGATATTTGGGAAATGTAAGGCGCAAACAAGTATTAAATAATAATTCGTAAGGAGGTATTTGATTTGAAAACAGTACAGATTTCTTTAAACTCTATCGATAAGGTAAAGTCCTTCGTAAATGAGATTACCAAGTTTGATTATGATTTTGATCTGGTTTCCGGAAGGTATGTTATAGACGCAAAGTCCATTATGGGTATTTTCAGTCTTGACCTTTCAAAGCCCATTGATCTTAACATCCATGCGGAAGGCAATGCTGATGACGTTTTAGCTGTTATCAAGCCTTACATGATCTAGGTTTAAGAAGCTTTAAAGCTGCAGGGCTTTATCTGGGAAATTACAATTGTTTTTATGCATTAACCGGTTATCATAAGGGCAATGCCGTTTCGGCGATTGTCCTTTTTTTGTGCATTTTTCAGGGAAATAACCGCTTGAAAATGACAATACTATGTGATAATATATCATTCCGTGATACATTTTATCCTTGCTCCGGATTCCCTCCGGGGCTGATAATCCAGAAGGAGGTACTAGCATGAGCAAATATGAATTATGCGTTGTTCTGAATGCTAAGATCGAGGACGATGGAAGAGCCGAGGAGCTTGAGCGTGTAAAAGAGCTTATTTCACGCTTTGGCGGAACGGTGACGAACGTTGACGACTGGGGTAAAAAGAAATTTGCCTTCGAAGTCAAGAAGATGAAAGAGGGTTACTACTACTTCATCCAGTTCGATGCCGAGCCTACGGCGCCTGTAGAGATCGAGAATCGTATACGCATTATGGAAAACGTCGTTCGATATCTTTGCGTAAAGCAGAATGAGGCGTAGTTAGAAAGAGAGTTTATATGAATAAAGTTATTTTAATGGGCAGATTGACAAAAGATCCCGAAGTCAGATATTCGTCAGGCGATAATCAGTTAGCGATCGCAAGATATACTCTTGCCGTAGACAGAAGATTTAACAGGAACAATTCCGATCAGACGGCTGACTTTATACCCTGTAAAGCTTTCGGAAAAGCGGCGGAATTTGCGGAGAAATATTTCCGCAAAGGAATTAAGATCGCTATAACGGGCCGTATAGAAACCGGGAGCTATACAAATAAGGATGGCCAGAAGGTTTACACTACCGAGGTCATTATAGATGAACAGGAATTCGCAGAGAGCAAGGCCGCTTCTCAGAGTTCTTCCGGTTCATCAGGTACTTCCGGGTATTCGGGATCCAACAGTTCGGGCACTGATGTAAATGATGATTTCATGAACGTTCCCGACGGGATTGATGAAGAGCTTCCTTTCGCATAAAAGATCATGATGAAGGGACTCCGAAACTATCTGCCTGAGTGTAAAACTGCACCGACTTGCGAAGCAAATCGTGTGCTTGGGCATAAACTCCGGTTTATGCCGGGTAAATTCGACATTTGCTTTAGCAAATATCGAATAAGTCCGGTCTGTTTACAGATCGGATCATTACCGCTAGTTCAATAGTTCGTAAGGAGGAATTGATAAATGGCTTATAACAGACCGCAGGGCGATAATGACAGGGCTGATTCTCCGATGAAGAGGAGAGGCGGAATACGCAGAAGGAAAAAGGTATGTGTATTCTGTGGTAAGGACAAGGTAATCGACTATAAAGATGTTGCTGTCCTCAGGAAATACATTTCTGAAAGAGGAAAGATCCTCCCCAGAAGGATCACGGGGAATTGTGCCGAACATCAGAGAAAGCTTACAACAGCTATCAAAAGGGCGAGGCATATCGCACTGCTTCCTTATACTCAGGAATAAGCCCTTTATACGCGATCAGGTGAATAAAAGGATATTCAGGACCGGCTTCATTAAGGAGCCGGTCTTTTATTGTTCACTCCATGCATATATTTATTTTGCGGCTCTGTCTTCATATATACATCCCCTTGGATATGAATGGCTTTTATGGCACAAGTTCTTGCGGTTGAGCCTATATACAAAAAATGATATAATTCTTATGTTTATTGTCACAAGCAATGAATCGGGCGTACAAGATTTCTTGTCCATCCGCGGGGGAGATATAAAGAGGATTTTTTATGGGTAAGGCAAGAATAAAACTGAAGGGCCAGATCCGTTCTTATGTCCAGTGGCCCCTGTGGTTATCTGCTCTGATCGTTATTTTTAATATAGTAATGTATTATGTAAGTCCGAGAGCAGGTTTATATACATCGGTCTTTGCTTTTATATACATTATCATCGCCCTGGTGCTTTATTTCAAAAGCCGGACGATAGTAATAAATGATTTTATAAGCTTTGCGACCCAGTACGGACAGGTTCAGAAGCAGCTTTTAAGAGACCTGGATATCCCATATGCCCTGTTGGATGAATCCGGCCGTATCGTCTGGTCGAACGAAGCTTTTGAAAATCTTCTTCATGTCAAGAAAAATTCCCAGCGAAGTATTTTCGCGCTCTTTCCCGAGCTTGTCTATAGCGATGCTCCCGATCAGAAAAAAAACCATGATGAAAACCAGAAGACTGCAAGGGAGCTGCTCGCTGACAACAGAGACGTATTGATCACCTTCGAGGATAAATATTTCAGGGCATCCACAAAAAAAGTATCTGTAAAGGCAATGATAGGCGACTCACCGGTGACAGAGGAGCTGGATAACGATAGTTATCTTATTGCCTTCTTTTTGTTTGATGAAACGGAATCCAGGGAACTTAAGAAAAAAATAGAGCAGGGAAAGCCGGCTGTGGGACTTTTATATATCGATAATTACGACGAAGCCCTGCAGACAGTGGAGGATGTCAGAAGATCCCTTCTGTCAGCCCTTGTGGACAGGCAGATAAATAAATCGCTCTCTGCCAATGATGCCATCGTTAAAAAACTTGAAAAGGATAAATATCTTGTCATTCTCCAGAAAAAGGACCTGGAATCACTCGAAGAGAAGAGGTTCAGCATCCTTGACGAAGTAAAAAACGTTAACATCGGCAATGAAATGGCACTGACCCTAAGCATAGGCTTCGGTGTCGGCGCGGAAAGCTACACCGAGAACTATGACTACGCCAGGAACGCCATAGACCTTGCCCTCGGAAGAGGCGGTGATCAGGCGATCGTTAAAGACGGGGACAAGATAGTATATTTCGGCGGAAAGAGCAAGATGACCGAAAAATACACGCGGGTTAAGGCAAGGATCAAAGCCCACGCTTTAAGGGAGATCATCGGAAGCACCGACCAGATCCTCGTCATGGGACACCAGATCACCGATACAGACGCGCTGGGCGCGGCAGTCGGCATAGTCAGAGCCGCAAAGTCCCTTAACAAGAACGCCAATATTGTCATTAACGATATCTCCTCCTCGATCCGGCCGATGGTCGACGCACTTATAGAAGGAGAAGATGATAAGGAACTGATCCTTAACAATATGCAGGCAATGGAGCGTGCGGATAAAAACAGCGTGGTTGTAGTCGTTGACGTCAATAAACCCAGTTACACAGAATGTCCGGAGCTACTGTCCCGATGTAAGAATATCGTTGTTTTAGATCATCACAGGCAGGGTGAGGAAAAGATCGAAAACGCGACCCTTTCCTACATCGAACCCTATGCCAGTTCCGCTTCGGAGATGGCGGCAGAAATTTTACAGTATATAAACGATAAGATAAAGCTTAAGCCCATAGAGGCTGACTGCCTGTATGCCGGAATCCTCGTGGATACCAATAATTTCATGAACCGTACCGGTGTAAGAACCTTTGAAGCCGCTGCTTATCTGAGGAGAAACGGAGCGGACGCTACCAGGGTTAGAAAGCTCTTAAGAGATACGATCGAGGATTATCTGGCAAGGACGCAGGCCATGAGCCATGTTGAAATGATCGACGGCAAATTTGCCGTTTCATATTTTGACGGAGACAGCCAGTGTCCTACCGTTATAGCCGCACAGGCCGCCAATGAGCTGCTTAATATCAACGGAGTGAAGGCGTCCTTTGTGCTTTCGGAATATCAGAATAAGATCTATATCTCCGCCAGATCTTTTGACGAGATAAATGTCCAGATCATAATGGAGAAACTCGGAGGCGGCGGACATATCAATATGGCCGGAGCCCAGATAGAAGGCGTAACAATAGGCGAGGGAAAGGATAAGCTCATAGAAACGTTACGCAGCATGGAAGAGGAAGGCGAGATATAAAATATATCAGGCCTGTATAATAGAATATTCAGTTTTGAAAGGGATGGTGAACTAAATTGGAAGTCATACTTACAGAGGATGTTAAAAGCCTTGGAAAGAAAGATGATATAGTAAAAGTCAGTGACGGATATGCCAAAAATTTCCTTCTCTCCAAGAAAAAAGCAGTTGAAGCAAATGCCAAAAACTTAAATGATCTAAAGCTCCGCAAGGCTAACGAGGATAAAATGGCAAAAAGGCGCCTGGAAGAAGCAAAGGTATTATGCGGGGAACTTGAGAAAAAGACCATAATCGTTAAGCTTAAATCCGGTAAGGACGGGAAGGCCTTCGGTTCCGTTTCGTCTAAGGAGATAGCTCAGGAAGCCATGAATCAGTTCAATATGGAGCTTGATAAAAAGAAGATCCAGATAGACGAGCCCATAAAGGCTATCGGAAGCTATGAGATACCTGTAAAGCTTCATCCGCAGGTTACCGCTGTTTTAAAGCTCAAAGTTGAAGAGGCATAAAATTGGACGAGTCAGCTGTTAACAGGATAAAGCCGCATGATTCCGCAGCCGAAAAGGCAGTTGTTGGATCCATGCTCATGGACAGGGCGGCTATAGGTCTCGCCTCAGAGATACTTATAAAGGACGATTTCTACGAAAAGCAATACGGCATAGTCTTTGAAGCCATTGTGGAGCTTGATAACGAAGGAAAACCTATCGATATCGTCTCTTTGAAAAACAGGCTCAGGGAAAAGAATGTGCCCGAAGAGATCATCTCCTTAGAGTTTCTTAATGAAGTAATGGGACTCACGATAACTTCAGCCCATGTCAGACAATATGCCGAGTATGTCAAGGAAAACTCTCTGTTAAGAAAGCTCATTGACACGAACGACTTTATCTCGGGGGAGTGTTATGCCCATAATAAGCCGTTAAATGATATTTTCGAAGAAACCGAAAAAAGGATCTTTGATATAGTCGCAAAGAGAAATACCGGTGATTATGTTCCGATAAATAAGATCGTCGAAAACTCATTAAAAAAAATTCAGCAGGTCATGATGAGCGGCGGGGGGATCACCGGCATAGCAACAGGCTTCACTGATCTTGACGAAATGTTAAGCGGGCTCCAGCCCTCGGATCTGGTGCTGATAGCGGCAAGGCCCTCGATGGGAAAGACCGCTTTTGCCCTGAACATTGCTTTAAACGTCAGCTTAAGGAACAGCTTAACGACTGCGATCTTCAGTCTTGAGATGCCGAAGGAGTCTTTAGTAAACAGACTTATAGCAATGGATGCCACGGTTGATGCGCAAAAGCTCAGGAAAGGCAATCTTGACGACAATGAGGTCGCGTATGTCATGGAAAGCGCTGCAAGGATAGGTTCCTCAAAGCTTATTATAGATGATGTTTCAAGCGTTACCACAAGCGAGCTCAGATCAAAGTGCCGGAAATATAAGATAGAACATGATCTGAAGCTTGTGATAATCGATTACCTCCAGCTTATGTCATCAGGCCAGTCGAGAGGCGGTGATTCAAGGAATCAGGAGATCTCCGATATTTCAAGAGCCCTGAAGTCTATCGCAAGGGAGTTGGATGTTCCGGTTATCGCATTATCGCAGCTTTCAAGGAATGCCGAAAAAAGAGAGGGTCATAAGCCGCAGCTTTCAGACCTGAGGGATTCCGGTGCCATAGAGCAGGACGCTGACGTAGTGATGTTCTTATACAGGGAGGATTACTATGATAAGGGCACGGAAAAAAAGAATATCACGGAGATCAATGTCGCAAAACAGAGGAACGGACCAATAGGGACCGTTGAGCTTGTCTGGAGACCTCAGTATACAAAATTCGCAAATAAGGAAAACTAAAGAGATCAGGGAGCCTTTGAAGGACTCCCTGATCTG
Organism: Lachnospiraceae bacterium; assembly: GCA_024684065.1. Next base: position 23,285 of record JAIKXO010000321.1, on the reverse strand, counting down.
TTGATATTATAATATTGTTATCTTGCCCCTGCTTTCAAGGTTTTGATAAAAGGCGCATTTTAATGCCCCGTATCATGACCACCGGAAACGGTCATACTCTCGCCCTTACCTCGATCGAACCCAGTATCTCGCCTATGCTTCCCTGTATAAGAAGATCCGCCTTCCGATCCATGGAGGTAGAAGACTTATTTATGAGGACAAGCTTTCTTCCCCGGTAATAATCTATAAGCCCCGCAGCAGGATAGACCGCCAAAGAGGTGCCGCCGATTATCAGCACATCGGCCTTTGAGATATAGTCTACGGACCTGCTCATCGTAGTCATATCAAGCCCTTCCTCATAAAGAACCACGTCGGGCTTTATACTGCCGCCGCATTTTTCACACTTCGGAACCCCTTCGGAATTTATGATATAGTCTACATCATAAAAAGCACCGCATCTTTCGCAATAATTTCTCAGAACACTTCCATGCAGCTCCAAAACCTCCTTTGAACCGGCTGCCTGATGGAGCCCGTCTATATTCTGGGTGACAACCGCCTTTAACTTGCCGGCCTTCTCAAGCTCCGCAAGCTTTAAATGAGCCTTATTGGGCTTTGCCGTAGTGCAGAGCATCTTATCCCTGTAGAAACGGTAGAATTCTTCCGTCTTGCTCCTGTAGAAGGTGTGGCTTAAGATGGTCTCCGGCGGATAATCGTATTTCTGGTTATACAGGCCGTCTACACTTCTGAAATCCGGTATCCCGCTTTCCGTGGATACACCCGCACCCCCGAAAAAAACAATATTATTGCTCTCATCGATCCATTTTTGCAAGGTTTCAATTTCATTCATGGCTTTTCCCTCCATACATATTTTTCTAATCTGTTACCCCGATCTGCATCTTTCCTTTTAATACCTTTTTTCCGTCCGGGTTTTTTATAAACACCTTCAGGATAATGAACCTGAAAGTATCATTCTTCTCTTTAACCTCCCCGCTTACGGTCAGTACATCTCCCTCATAAACCGGAGCCTCAAACTTAACCTCCACCGAATGGATGAGACTTCTTTCTCCCGGCAGATAAACTCCGGCCAGGGCCGAAAGATAGGATGCCGTAAGCATTCCGAAAGCTACCCTTCCTTTATTTCCTTTTTTTCCTGCATACTCCTCATCATTATGGAGAGGATTCTCATCTCCCGTTATATGCCTGAAGGTTTCAAAATCCTCTTTGCTTACGGTTACGGTAAATGACTCCTTCTGTCCGATATAAAGCTCTTCGTAGGTATAATTATTCATGCCTGTTATGCCTGCTCTTCCATCTTTCTCATGATCAGGTCGATCATTTCACCGACATTCTCAAGCTTGTTGACTTCTTTTATGTCAAATTTCATATTAAACTCTTTTTCCATGGAAACGATCAGCGAAATATGTTCAAGTGAATCCCAGTCTTCAATATCGTCAGAGTTGGTGCTGTCCAAAATAACCAGCTCCTCGTCATCAAACACATCCCTGAATATTTCCGTAACCTTCTCCATTATCTCTTCACGTGACATAAAACACCTCATTATTTATATACGATCAATATGTTAAATCTATATTTAACTAATCTTCAAACCCTGTGTTAATGCTGATTTTCTCTAACAATCCTGCTGTTATTAGTTTATCAACAACACTTGTTATTATATGGACAGGCTGTTCGATGATATTGCTCAGATCTATCAGATCGTTTCTGCCGTCTGCATATGCGACAACATCCTTAAGCGCCAGAGTTTCCTGATAGGTCTCTTTGCTGCTGACTGTCGGCATAAGCCCCCGTCTCCCTAACTGAGGCTCGCAAAGGCAGGTCACCTTATAAACATTATTGTTTTCTATCGCCTCAATACACTCCGTCATCACCTCATAGCTACCCGCAAGCCCCTCCGGGCTTATCAGGTCAAGGTCATCCGCAGAGGTATGATATTCCGGGAAAATATGATATTTGCTCCTGCAGAAGCATACCAAAGGGATATCTACTCCCGGAGCCTGATACTGCCTCTCGTCCGACCCTCTCTTAATATAAGGATACTCCGCAAAATCCGGTTTTTTATACCTGAGGACATTCATAAGGACCTTATCGGCATAAGTATCGGCATATCTGGAATGGACTATGGAAAAGTCCCTGTCATCGCCAACACAGGTCAGATTAAATCCTGCTATCACGTTTTCCTTAAGCTCCCTGAGATGCCTGCTTAAGTAGGTTATCGCCCCTATCGTCTCCGGAGCCAGGACAAGCCTGTAGCTGTATCTCCTGTGCTTCATGTTTTTTATATATCTTGCAAGCCAAATAATAAGAGCCTGTCCCGAGCATTCGTTATTTCCCATTGAGGGATGGCATACATAGCTTGAAAAGAAGACCTCCTTACTGCTCTCCCCCGGAAAAAACATCTCTCCGTATGTCAAAGACCCCTCCGTAAGGCTCGACCTGATAACGGCATGATATTTCCCGGGCTTAAGTGAAAGCTTCTGCTTATGAGTCATGCAGAAGCCCCAGCGCTCTTTATAGTACGAAGTGACATAGGGGATAACATCAGGCTGGCCTTCCAGAGAATAAATATGGGGAAGGAGTTCTTCGAGGCTCAGATATTCATCAACCGGAACAGAATAACCTACGACATGAAGATTGTGAACCTTAAAATCCACTATCCTCTTCCCATCATCATCCTCAATATAAGCCTCCTCTATATTCCATTCCTTCGGGATCGTCCAGTCAAATACCTCTGTACCGGTAGGAACCTCCGAAAGCTTTATATCAGGCATATATTTTCCGAGGATCTCAAAGGTCTGCCTTACACCGTTACCGGTCAGGCTCCTGCAGATGGGATATATTTCGCGTGCAAGCTCATACATGCTGCGTCCTTCTTCGATACATCTTACACCGCTCATGTCTCATCCTCCTGCCCGATATATGAACAAAGCTTGCGACTCCTGTTATTTCGCACATCATCTGCGATAATAGGATATGCTCCCCTTAAGTTTATCTTTTTATATTCGATATCATTGATATAAAACTCCTCTTCCACGCCTGCTGCCATAAAATCAGGCTCATAGGGATATATGCGGTTCTCTACATCCATATCGAGATCCCGTACGTTCATGGAATAGGTTCTTTGTGTCGTGATCCCCTTATCATCCGTATATTCCGCCGTAAAATCCTTTAAATAACGGTACGGAACCGGTCCGTTGTTTTCCTCGACATAATGGACAAAAACGAAGGAGTGCTGCAGATCCTTGTCTATAAACAGATTATTGAAATCATGCTCCATCATGTAGGTAAAGGGTGAATCCGCTCCGAACGAGCTTTTATTTTCAATACTCACAAGCTCCTCTGTTCCCTTCCCCCATACGGCAAAGGAATAGATCGGATGCTTTGTCCTCCTGAAATCAGGCCTCTTTAAAGCAAGTTTTCCAAGTGTTCCGGTTTTACACGGGGTCTTATAATGGTCATAAGCCACTCCCTTGCAAAAGGCCCAGTTAAAAGTCGGAAAAACAAGGGTCGCAGAGGGTCCTATAATATCGATGATACCATCTATCAATATGTTAAGGTCTGTATCGTCGCCATTTTCTATAAGGCTGTATAAAAGACGCTTGACATCCGAGGTCACAAATACATTTTCGCCATGGCTTAGATGAAGCTTTCCCGCAAGCTCCTTAAGCTGAACATAACTCATAATCCTGTTAAAACAACGCCGGCGTCCCCTTAAGGAACGCCGGCGAAGACCTTTCCTTTTTTATTCTACCGTAACGTAATTCTTTAATATCCCGACCGCTTTATCCGTAAGCCTTTCCGAAAGAAGATACGGAAGCCCGTACTCCTCTATATTCGAATCGAAGCTGTCGTCATTACCATATTGCTCCATAAGAAAATCCCGGTAATCCTGCTCGCTTAAGGTCACACCCTCAGCCTCTAATATATACTGGGCCGCCAGTTTTTCCTTTATAGCTTCTTTAGCCCTTCTATCCAGGTCTTCTTCGTACTCTTCCTCGGTCATTCCCGAATATTCTTCAAAGCTTGAAAAACCGCTTCCGTAATAAGCCTGATAAAGCTGGTTCATCTGTTCGTAGGTCTGCTCGTCTAAGAACATCTCAAGGCTCTTATACTGCTTGAGATACCCGGGATAACTGCTTTCCTCGGTATCCTCTGAAAGCTTCGTCTTAAGAGCCGACTCAAGGTTCTCATCGTAATGGGTATCCTTCAGATACTGCTTGTACTCATCGACAGTCTTTGCATGCTCGGAAAGATATTCCGCCACAAATTCATCAGTAAATTCGGGAACCTCATAAACTCCGTGAACTTCCACGGCAAATTCCGCATCCTTGCCCTGAAGCTCTTTCGTAGAATAGTCGTCAGGGAAAGTAACCTTTACGGTAACGCTGTCTCCGGGATGGCTTCCGATAAGCTGCTGTTCAAAGTCATCTATAAAGCTGCCCGAGCCGATCACAAGGTCATGCCCTTCACCGTTTGAATTACCGCCTTCAAATTCCTCGCCGTCTATGGTACCAACATAATCGATCTTTACAGTATCGCCGTCCTTTACCTCTGCGGAAGCATCCTCATTCAGTTCCTTATGGGCATTTAACTGAGTATCTATCTCGCTCTGCATGTCCTCGTCGCTGTATTCAACGGAAGCCTTATCGATCTTTATCGCCTTATAGTCCGGCATTGTCACATAATCAGAGGCCTTCACGCCATCAATAAATCCATTGTCCGAAAGCCCTGCGCTGTAATCACTCGAAGGCTTGACCTTGGTAATGGATTTATATAAACCCCTTATCAGAAAGAAACACAGAACAATGGCAATAACCGCGGATATTCCGATCAGTACCGTCCTGCTTATAAACTGCTTTCTCTTTTCGTTCTCGTATTTCTTCTGCCGTTCAATACGCTTTTTCTTACTTGCGCTTACAGAAGCATCATTTTCAATCTTGCTCATAACATCCTCCTAACACAGTTTGTCACCGCTATTCCCCATTTTATCTCAAAAACAGCCTCTTGAAAACTACCTTTTTATTATTTTTTTACAGCCTGCCTTCTGCGGGGACGGGGCTTAGCCACAAATGCGATGCACAGGGCTATTATGGCAAAAATATACGGTGTACAGAGCACCTGCTGGTAGCAGAAAAAATTATGGGAAACATATGAGGCTATCGCGGCCGCCCCGGCTATGGTAAGCGCCGAGATCCTCTTTTTTCTGATGAAGCGGACAAAAGCGGTAAAAAATATCGACAGATAACTGATAAACCCGACCAGACCCAGAGTAAACAGGGTATTGAGCCATTCATTATGGGCATTCGCCAGTACGCTGCTTCCCCATTTGGCAGCCATCTCCTCAGACCTGAACTCAAATGCATATTCCGCAAAGCAATCCGGTCCTACTCCGAATAATTTGCCGGTAAAAGGAAGGCTCTTAAACATCTGCAGGGTCACCTTCCACGTAAAACCTCTGCCGCTTCCCCATTCGTCATTAAAACGAAAGTACTCTATATCCTTAAAATACGGCAGATAAACCCCTCCTGCCGAAAGAACCAGTATGGATATTGCCAAAACAAATATTATCCCCGAAATAACCAAAACGATCGTCCTGAGTATCATCAGTCTTCTTACGGAAACCCCGTGTTTGATCTGAAAGAGGGAATATATCAGATACAGAAAGACCATTATAACCGTAAATATAAGCATTGGGGTTCCCGTTGAAAAGAAAAGTGACAGCCTGCCCGGCATCACAGCCCTGTCCTTAAATACAAGCTGAAGTATCCCGACCAGCCTGAAGCTTAAAAGTATCAGAACGATAAGCTGGAAATATCTTATGAAATAATTATTGCTGTTAAGAGCAAAAACAAACAACGTTAACAGCGCGGCACACAGGGCGATATAAGCGCTGTCCGAATTCTGGGTGACCAGGGACATGGAAGCTATCATTATATAGAACGCATAAAAACTTCTGTACCGGGTCCTCTTTTCATAAATGAACATGGCAAGGGCCATCGGGAGGATGGTACACAGGTAGCTCGAATACCAGGTAGCCTGCCCGAGGGTAGAGAGAAACAGGAGTTTATAATACTCGGATATCCCTTCGTAAAATCCAAACGGATCCACGGAAAACCGATGAAGAAGCGCAAGCATGAAGGCTATCAGCGAACCTGAGTAAAACGCAGCCATTATAAGCTTTCTGAAGGCCTTATCCGTAAATTTTGAGACGGCAAAATAGATCCCTGCAAAAAAAAGCTGGCTTATAAGGCCCATACCCCATCCGGGATACCCCTTAAGGGGCGGATTGACTACATCGCTGTAACCCAGGACCCCCGTATTATACGGACTCATTAAATAGGAAATGATGCAGCATATCGCATAGATCACAACTGCCTTGTCGACCATGTTGACCCTTCTGAGAGCCTCTATCAGGTCTACGGGATCGGTCTCTTTTCTGATAAGCCTTAAAAAAAGATATGAAAGCGACAGGAGCGCGCAAAGCGCAAGCATTATTAACGTGCTGTAAAAGAAAACGCTGTATTTGAAGGTTCCGATATCAAAATATCTGTCATGTACGATCAGGGGAAGAACGAAAAAGAGAATTACACAATAAATGCATACAACAACAGAAAGAAGGAGTCTTAAATAGCCTTCCGCATCCTTTTCATATTCAAGCTTTGTTATCATGCTCGAAAGGGTAGTTCTTGCCATCGTCGTTTTCGATTCCTAATCTGTCAACTTCTCTTTTGCGGTTCCATAGAAAGCTTAATCTAAGCTCTTTTCCCTGGGTTATTCTTCTTATATTTTCAAGATGTCTATATATAATGGCAAACGTCGCCACGGTAAACACTGATGGAATATAAGTGCTGTTCATCACCCCGTAGGAAAGAGGGAAAGCCACTGAAGCAAACATCGGACCGAAGCAGATATAATCCGACAGAAATACAATAACAGCCACTATAATAAGAAGTACCACAAAAAGCTTCGCATCCAGGGCAAGCACCGACCCCCCAAGGGAAGCAAAGCCTTTTCCTCCTTTAAATCCCATATAAAACGGAAAGATATTGCCGATCACGACAAAGGTCGCACATACAAAACCTGAAAGCACGGCATTTTCAGGGTAGATATGCATCACCAGCCTGATTATCAGAAATGCCTTGAATATATCTACAAGGGCGACAGCCACCCCTAAGCCTTTTCCCATTGTGATAATAATGTTCGAAGCCCCGGCATTTCCAGAACCATGTTCCCTGATATCAAAACCCTTGAGCTTTGCAAGAAAGAAGGCCAGATTTATGCAGCCTACTATGTACCCGGAAACCGCGCATATCAGTATCATGCTTATTGTATTATCCACGTATTATCCCTTATCCTTTGCACCATGTTCACAGGATCTGCTCCATCCCAACTTTATAAGGCTTAAGGCCCATAGCTTCGTAAAATTGTTTTGCCCTGTCATTCAACGACCAGACATTCAGCGTCACATTATAGCAGCCCTCTTTTTTTGCATATTCAAGAACAAAGCGATAAAGCCCGGAACCTATATGCTCTCCTCTTTTTTCCTCATCTACGCAAAGATCATCTATATAGAGGGTTTTCCTGTCGACCATATTATGATCGTTCTCATAAACCTCCAAAACGCAGAAGCAGTATCCGTAAACATGCTCGTCAGTCTCATCTGTCAGCACAAATACAGGTCTTTTATCATCTTCTATTATAACCTCTAATTCCGCGTCTGTATACTTTTTACAGTCGTGCCTGAACAGATCGCTCCTTCCGTCCGCATGGACGTTATTCACTTCATAAAGGAGCCTGTCTATGTCAGGTATATCCCTTTTTTCTGCTCTTCTTATCATTCCCACACCTCAGTCAATAGTATATCTTATCGGAACCTTGTTTTCAAGGTTCCGATAAAAGGCGCGTTTATCGCGCCGTATTATGATTATCGGAAGTGCCGTTGCGATCCCGGTGATTTTAACAGGTTTTACTTCCGATAATATATCTTATCGGAACCTTGTTTTCAAGGTTCCGATAAAAGGCGCGTTTATCGCGCCGTATTATGATTATGTATAGTTCTTATAAAAAGCCGCCGGACTCATACATGAAACGATGAGCCCGGCGGCTTTTACCAAAATCAGCAATCTGTCGATCTCCCGACAGCTTACTGTTTTTATCCAAAATACAGTAAGCATGAACAGACCAAATACAGACCTTTAATCCGCTGCCTTTACAATAAACCGTTTTTTCAAAGGACTATACTATACCCTGAGCCTTCATGGCTTCAGCAACCTTCAGAAAGCCTGCTATATTCGCGCCTGCCACATAATTGCCTTCCATATCATATTTCTTTGCGGCATCGTCAAGATTATGGAAGATATTGACCATGATGTCCTTCAATTTACCGTCTACCTCCTCGAAGGTCCAGGAAAGCCTCTCAGAGTTCTGGCTCATTTCAAGCGCTGAGGTTGCAACACCTCCGGCATTTGAAGCCTTTCCGGGAGCAAAGAGCACGCCGTTTTTCTGGAGATATTCTGTAGCATCCATGGTCGTGGGCATATTGGCACCCTCAGCCACTGCGATAACGCCGTTTGCAACGAGCATTTTGGCATCATCTATATCAAGTTCATTCTGGGTCGCGCAGGGAAGGGCCACATCACACTTTACTGACCATACGCCATGCTCGCCGTTCTTCTTCTCGTGATACTCGGCGCTGCTTCTCTTCTCTGCATATTCCGTAAGCCTTGCCCTGTGAACCTCTTTAACCTCTCTGAGGAGCTCCACGTCGATTCCTTCGGGATCATATATCCAGCCTGTGGAATCAGAACAGGTCACCACCTTTGCGCCAAGCTGCTGGGCTTTCTTTATAGCGTATATTGCCACGTTTCCGGCACCCGAAACGGCAACCGTCATTCCCTTTATATCTTTTCCGTTGGATTTAAGCATCTCTTCCGTAAAATACAGAAGTCCATAGCCGGTAGCCTCCGTCCTTGCGAGAGATCCTCCATAGGATAAGCCTTTTCCCGTAAGAACTCCCTCGTAAAGCCCGGTAAGCCTCTTGTACTGGCCATACATAAAGCCTATCTCTCTTGCGCCTGTTCCGATATCTCCGGCAGGCACGTCAGTATCCGCTCCGATATACTTATGAAGCTCAGTCATAAAGCTCTGGCAGAAGGCCATTACCTCCCTGTCAGACTTGCCCTTGGGATCAAAATCGCTTCCGCCCTTGCCGCCGCCGATAGGAAGTCCTGTGAGAGAATTCTTGAATATCTGCTCAAAGCCAAGGAATTTTATTATGCCGAGATTAACCGAAGGATGAAGCCTTAAGCCTCCCTTGTAAGGGCCAATAGCCGAGTTAAACTGAACACGGAAAGCATTGTTCACCTGAACCTGTCCCTTATCATCAACCCAGGGCACCCGGAACAGAAGCTGCCTCTCCGGAGTGGTAAGTCTCTCAAGCAGGGCATCTCTTCTGTATTCTTCTTCATTCTCCTCAATAACAACCCTCAAAGACTCCAGTACTTCCTTAACAGCCTGATGGAATTCCGGCTGGGCGGGATTCTTTTCAACTACAAGCTCATAAACCTCATCAACGTACGACATTATTTCTTTCCTCCTTAAAAATAGTAGCTATAAAAACAGACGCCTAAAAAAGTATGTAATAGTCATACATACTTTTTCAGACGCCTTTGTCTTTCGGTTATTGTACAACTATAACTAAAAAACTGCAAGAAATTATTGGATTAAATTATTTTTTATCTGTTTTCCGCCTTTTAATATTCCGGTGTATCCTCTTTACAGCCGGCAGCTGTGATCTATGATGCTTTTTCTTCTGCGCTGCCTGTACGGTCCGAAGGATCGATTTTCCTTATTATCATCAGGACCACATACATAAGCACGATCCCGACCGGCAGAGAGATCCATGGATTTCTTGAAAGGCCGGCGACTATGTATGTAATAAAGGATACGAAAGCAGCAGTGACCGCATACGGAAGCTGGGTCGAAACGTGACTTACATGATCGCACTGTGCTCCGGCACTTGACATGATCGTCGTATCCGAGATAGGCGAGCAGTGGTCTCCGCATACTGCTCCCGCCATGCAGGCCGATATGGAGATTATCATAAGCTCGGGATCGCTGTTCTGGAATACATTGACCACGATAGGTATGAGAATACCAAAGGTCCCCCAGGAAGTTCCGGTAGCAAACGCCAGAAAACATCCTACCAGGAAGATGATCGCAGGCAGGAAATACAGCATTCCCTCTGCACTCTTTTCCATGACTCCGGCCACATACTCGGGAGCGCCCAGGCTCATGGTCATCTCCTTTAAGGTCCATGCAAAGGTCAGAATAAGGATCGCAGGCACCATAGCCGAAAAACCTTCAGGGATAGATTCCATGCATTCCCTGAAAGTCAGCGTTTTTCTTACCAGATATATGATGATCGTTATTATTATCCCGAAAATGCTGCCTATCGAAAGGCCTACGGATGCATCGGAATTTGAAAATGCCTCAACGAAGGAAGTGCCTTCAAAAAATCCTCCGGTATAGAGCATGCAGATAATACAGCAGATAATAAGAGAAATGATCGGAACCACAAGATCCGATACTGTACCGTGTCCGACTTCTTTTTCCCCTTTCTCTTCCTCTTCGCTGTTCCTGCTTCTTACAGTAAACAGATCCCCCTTCTTTACGGCATTCTCTTCAAATCTCTTCATCGGGCCGTATTCAGTTTTTGTAAGGATCAGCATGATCATCATCGCTATAGTGAGAAGCGCATAATAATTATAAGGAATAGCGCGAAGGAAAACCGTAAAACCGTCTTCACCCTTAACAAAACCCGAAACCGCAGCGGCCCAGGAAGATATCGGGGCTATAATACAGACAGGTGCCGCCGTAGCGTCTATCAGATAGGCAAGCTTCGCCCTTGATACCTTGTGAGTATCGGTGACAGGCCTCATTACCGAGCCTACGGTCAGGCAGTTGAAATAATCATCGATAAAGATAATGATACCCAGAGCCATAGTCGCAAGTTGCGCTCCGGCCCTCGTCTTAATCCGGGACATCATATATTCCCCGAAAGCTTTGGAACCGCCCGCCTTATTCATAAGGCTCACCAGAGCTCCGAGAACCACAAGGAAGATCAGGATCCCGACATTATAGCTGTCGGAAAGAGAAGCTATAAAACCTCTATTTAAAACATGATCAAAGGTTCCCACAAAAGAAAATCCCGAATAGAACATCCCGCCGAAAAGAATTCCTATAAACAGCGAGCTGTAGACCTCCTTTGTTATCAACGCCAGAACAATGGCTATTATCGGCGGCACTAACGACCAAAATGTCGCATACATAGCAGGTACATCCATTTTTCATCCCTCCTCAGGTAATCGCTTTAAAGTGCTAAATTAATAAAACCAAGAGTCATTATAGCTCAATAGCTGTTATAATACCATAAAAAAATATTTTGATAATTGTGGAATGCATATGGATTTGTTATACTGTAAACGATAGCGGATATAACGAATGAAGTCTTAGACCGGATTCATCCGGATTCTTCCGTTTACACGGCCCGGCATTTTTATATTGTCTGGAAATATGTCACTTAAAGCGGCAATCATATAATGATCTACAAAAGGAGTACAGCAGATTATGGCAGATATCATGACCGAAAAACAGAATATTTTATGGAAGGACAGAAGGCGTACCATTTTCGGGCTTCCCTGGACCTTTACCAAATACAGTCTGACAAAAGAGCGTCTCTTTATCGAGGACGGACTTTTCAACACTACCGAGGATGAGATACGCCTGTACCGTGTACTGGATGTCAAGCTCACAAGAGGGTTTTTCCAGAAGATGTTCGGGCTCGGCACTATTCAGGTTGCTTCGTCTGATCAGAGCCTGCATAACTTTCAGATCAGAAACATAAAGAAGTCCAGGGATGTAAAGGAACTGCTTTCAGAGCTTGTGGAAAAACAGAGAAATGAAAAGAGGGTTGTAAACCGTGAGCTCATGGCTACTTCTGACGGATTTGCCGATAATGATGAGGAGGATATCGAAGGAGCTTTTTAAAAGATATGGATTTAAAAAATGCGGATTTAAAAAAGGGGGCTTTCGCCCCCTTTTTTATACCTTATACGCCCACAAACGAAAACCTGAACTTAAGCTCCGTCGAATTATCTATCATATGCACCGGTTTTGTCTTTGCTCCCCAGGTGTCATCCCCGGCAACCCCCATCTGCATAAGCGATGCCCTTACATAGGTGCAGTGTACGGGAGGAAGCTCGTAAGCATGAAGAGCCTCGTCTATCTGCCCGGGTGAATACGGAAGAACCGAAAGGCTTATATAATCATCGGAAGACAACAGGCAGATACCTCCCTTTTCATCGGTCAGCTCCGCATATCTTACGCCTATCTTATTTCCGCATTCCTGAGGGACAAGATACTTAGCCATATTATCGCTTACCTTATTATTATAAACGGCAAGCTTTCCATGAGGCCTGTCTACGTAGCTTTCCTTAGGCCCTATCCCGTACCACTCAAGATTATCGTATTCCGCAGGAAGCGTGAACAGAACGCCGAATTCGGGAAGCTCGCCCACGTCATCGCTTTTCTCCATCGAAAGCTCCATGTCGACCACACCGTCCTGATGCACTGTATATTTCATCTCGGCCTGTTTCGAAGGCTGAGTCGGAAGATTATATATGTATGAGACGGTGATCTCATCCTCTTTTTCAAGCACTTCAAATCCCCTTGCCATATCATAGGGATCCGCCGGATTCCTGCAGTCCGCATACATACTGGCAATTTTCCATTGTCCCGCTCTGAACGGAAGAAGGTTCGCCCTGTCATTCTCGGTCATGGGGCGCCAGAAATTAGGCACAGGCGGTCTCTTAAAGAGCTCTCTCCCGGCATATTTATAAGAAGTCATTCCGCCGTTCGTCCTGCTGAACATTATCTCGAAGCCTTCTCCGCGTACTCCGATATTATAGATCCCATGAATTATTCTCATCGGTGACTTTCTATGGACAGGCTCCAAAGCCTTACCAAAGACAGCCTGGCCGTATGCGACCTCAAAGCCGGCGCCGGCCCACAGTGTATCCTCGTTAAGCCTGAACGAAAGCGTAAGCACGTATTCTCCGCATACCCGGTCGATCTCCTGTGAGAATTCCTCCGGTACTTCGATCACCGTTTCCGACAGAGGAAGAGTATTGATCCGCAAATGGGTCCGCATAAGCTCTTCCCCGCCCTTTTCGAGGATGAGCACAGCTTCATACTCAAGAGTATTTACAAACAGATTCCTGTTAAATATCCTTATCTTTCTGGCGCCTTCCGAATACCGGCTCTCTTCACTCTCTAAAGATCCTTCATTCAGCCTTCCCGTATAGAGAGTCCTGAGCTCGGAAACTGCTTCGTCAGGCTTCTCATAGTTAAATCTTGCTCCTCCGCCCTCAAATATGACCTTGACCGGACGGTAATTATACTTAACCTCCTGCATTTTGGGTGAAGGTTCCCTGTCCCTGCCGTATACTATCCCGTCTCCGGAAAAGCTTCCGTCATTCGGCCTGTCGTCAAAGTCTCCTCCGTAGGCCTGATATTCATTCCCGTATCTGTCATGGGCTGTCAGGGACTGATCTATGTAATCCCAGATAAATCCGCCCTGATACATCTCCTCCTTGTCGGCATAGTTCGTGTAGATATACATTCCGCCACAGGAATTCCCCATTGCATGACTGTATTCGCAGCTGATAACCGGCTTATCACGGTGCTCTTTCAAATAGGATCTTATCTGTTTTACCGGCCAGTACATGTTGCTGACCATATCCGTAGTTTCGGGATATCTTGGATCATTGACCACGCCCTCATAATGCACGAGCCTTGTATCATCCCATTCATGGAACGCATCATGCAGTAACTTCAGGTTTTTTCCGCCGTAAGACTCATTGCCCAGGGACCATATAAGGATGCAGGGGTGGTTTTTATCTCTCTCAAACATGCTCCTGCCGCGGCTTATGATATTATCAAGATATTCGTCCCTGTCACCCGGAACGGCATATTCCTCCTTCTTCTCTCCTGCCACAACAGGAACCCAGAGTCCGTGCGTCTCGATGTTCGTCTCATCTATGACATAAAGCCCCAATTCATCGCAAAGCCGGTAAAATACGGTCTGATTCGGATAGTGGCTTGTCCTGACGGCATTTATATTGTTCCGTTTCATTGTTATGAGATCTTTCTCTATCTCCGCCTCGGATACCACCCTGCCCTTAAAGGAAGAAAAATCATGCCTGTTCACGCCTCTGAACACTATGCGCTTACCGTTTAAGCACATGATATTGTCCTTTATCTCGAAACGTCTGAAGCCTGTCTTTTCGGAAATGATCTCCTGCTTCTCACCGTCTCTGTCTGAAATCGTGATCTGAAGCTCATAGAGATACGGTGTCTCCGCGCTCCATTTAAGAGGTTTTCTTATTTTATAGCAGAGCTCATTTTCCGTATCCAGATCTTCCTCCGCAGAAAATGTTTCAATGCCTACCGGCTTAAGGTCACCTCCCAGTTCCGCAAGCCTTATCTCCGCCTTTCCCTGTCCGGACATCTTAAGCCTTATCTTAAGGTCCGCATCCCTGTACTCATCATCAAGCAGAGTCTGAACCGACATATCCTCAACATGGATCTTCGGAACCGAAAAAAGATATACCGGTCTGAAAATTCCGGAGAATCTGAAGAAATCCTGATCCTCCAGAAAGCTTCCCGAGGTAAAGCGGAATACCATGACAGCAAGCTTATTCAGGCCTTCCTCATCCACGAGTCCGGTAAGGTCAAATTCGGCGGGGGTAAAGCTGTCTTCGCTATAGCCCAGGTAATGTCCGTTGATCCACAGGGCAAAACCGCTTTCAACCCCGTCAAAGTGGATACCGATCTTCTCTCCTTTCATCTCTTCAGGTATATAAAAATGCTTGACATAATGAGCCACGGGATTATAATCCATCGGTATTTCTCCCGGATCCACCTCTTCATGGCCATCCCACGGATACTGGATATTCACATACTGAGGCTTCCCGTAGCCTTCAAGCTGAATACAGGCAGGGACTCTTATATCCTCCCAGTTCAGGCAGTCAAAATCAGGCTCAAAGAAATCCACAGCCATTCCGTCAAAGTTCCTTGAATAATAAAACTTCCATACGCCGTCCAGGGACTGCTTAAAGGTAGTGAAGCCCGCATCCTTCTCTGACTCGTTCCTATAGTATTCATGATCCGAATGAGCCGGCATCCTTCCCTCCGCGAAAAACTGCGGATCTTTTATATTATTGAAATCAAACTGCATACCCATGAGGATTCCTCCTTTTTAAATATCACATGTTTTTATAACGTATGTAATTTGTTATATTATCGCTGACTTTTATGGTCATACTGTGCATTTCAGCCATTTGTTACTGCAAAAAACAATGGATTATTATGTGTTAAATCTTTATTTAATATTTGTTTCAAACTTTTTTTATCCCATTCTGTATAGGCTTAAAGACCGTGATAACTAACTTTTAATACTTCTCAGCCCTGAGAGTTTCACGTACGGCACCCTTTCCGGAGATAAGCTTCACAAAATAGTCCTTTACCCTGTCAGCAAGCCCGGCCTTATAAAGATCCATACCAAATATCCTCTCATCTTTAAGGATCCCGGAAATCGCCTCTTTAGCCTTTTCCGGCTCTGTTTCACCAAGCTTTATATCTTTAACATACTCCGTCACTTCCGAAAGAAGAGGATCAGGGCTTAATTCAAACGGCTTCCCGTCATCATCTATGGCCATAAGGTATCTGAGCCATCCCGCAAATACCAGAGGAACAGCCTTAAGCTCATTGAGATCCATTTCCCTTTTAATATAATTCTTTACTGTTTCCCCGAAACGTATCGGAAGCTTCTGCGAGGTATCAGTCGCGATCCTCTGCGGAGTATCCGGCATGAACGGATTAGGTATTCTTACATTAACGCAGGTATCAATAAATTCCTTTGGATTTATAACTCCGGGATCCGTAACGACCGGAAGTCCTTCGGTATAACCAAGCCTCTGTACAAGTTTTTTAAGATCCTCATCCTTCATCTCGTCTGATATCTTTGTATAGGAAAGCAGACATCCAAAAACCGCAAGGGCGGTATGGAGCGGATTCAGGCAGGTACATACCTTCATCCTCTCTACCTTGTCAACCGTCTCCCGGTCTGTAAAGATGACTCCCGCGTCCTCAAGCGGAGGCCTTCCGTTAGGAAAAGCATCCTCAATGACAAGATACTCGCACTCTTCGGCATTTACGAAAGGCGCAACGTAAGTATTCTTAGAGGTAATGACATTTGACAGGGCATCTATGGAATCCTTTTCAAGCATCTCCTCAACAGAAGAATCAGGCCTCGGGGTTATCTTATCGATCATGCTCCACGGGAAGGATACTAAGCTTTTATCATTAATATAATTCAAAAAGCCTTCTTCTGCTTTACCGTTTTTCACCCATTCTTCAGCAAATGCAGATACTGCCTGATAAAGCTTATCCCCATTATGCGAACAGTTATCCGTGCTGACCATCGCTATGGGTTTCTTACCGTCCAGATATCTTGCATATAAGAGAGATGAAACCTTTCCGATATAGCTTGACGGCTTCGAAGGCCCTGCAGCAAAGTCCTCAGAAACATTTTTCAGAAGATCACCCTTTCCATCCCGCAGACTATATCCCTTTTCAGTGATCGTAAAGGTTGCGAACTTAAGAGACGGGCTTCTGAAAATCTCTTTAAGCCGTTCAAACTCGGCTTCATTTTCGGAATCCAGGATGCATGATTCCGCAATACTTGATATAACGGTTTTTTCTATATTTCCGTCAGCCTTAAGGGTTACAAGGATCGAAAGATTGTCATGCGGCCTGTACATTTTCTCAATTATTTCATAGTCAAAACCTTCTATGACCGTTATACCCTTCTTTACTATCCCTTTGTTAAGAAGGGTCTGCGCGATATTGGCCTGAAATGCCCTGAATATGTTTCCCGCTCCGAAATGAACCCATTCAGGCTCAGCCTTTGAAGCCGTTATCATAGCTTCCCTGTCAAACCCGGGAAGGATATATCCCTTGTCCTCCCATGCTTTTCTGTCAATAATTCCCTTGCTGCTCAGTTCCATAATATTATCCTCTCCGATCATATTTGTTATCGTTATACCGGTATCATTGTGTTTAACTGTCTGATCCGAAAAAGCCGTCTGAAAACACCGAAACGGCAGTGACTAAGAAAAAGCCTAATTGGATTTCACTATTGCCTCCCATAATCCGTTAAGATAAGCGGCTCCCAGCGCCCTGTCATAAAGTCCGTATCCGGGCATGGCTTTTTCGCCCCATATCATCCTTCCGTGATCAGGTCTGATCGGGCCGTCAAATCCGATATCGTAAAGCGCTTTCATTATCTCATACATGTCAAAAGTCCCGTCTGATGAAAGATGGGCCGCTTCCTCAAAGTTAAGGGTAGCCGGATCCTTTGATATGAAACTTAAGTTTCTGACATGAGCAAAATGTATCCTTCCCTTCAGGGATCTGATCATATCCGGGAGGTCGTTTTCAAGGTTCGTTCCGTAAGAACCGGAGCAGAACGTTACTCCGTTATGGGGATCGTCCACCATTTTCATCATTCTCAGAATATTCTCTTTATTTATGATTATCCTGGGCAGGCCGAATACGCTCCATGCGGGATCGTCCGGATGGATGGCCATTCTGATATCATATTCGTTGCAGACAGGCATGATCCTCTCAAGGAAATACTTCAGATTTTCAAAAAGCTTTTCTTCATCAACGTCCTTATACATTTCAAAAAGCTCTTTTACATGCTCCATCCTTTCAGGCTCCCAGCCGGGCATCACGGTACCGTTCATTTCGCCCCTGATAGAATCAAACATCTTCTCCGGGACTATGGCATCAACCGCCTTCTGGGTATATGCAAGAACCGTAGAGCCGTCAGCCCTCTTTCTTGCAAGCTCTGTTCTCGTCCAGTCAAAAACCGGCATGAAATTATAACAGACCATATGGATATCTTCTTTACCAAGATTTTCAAGGCTTTCTATATAGTTGTCGATATATTTATCCCTGTCCGGCGTTCCTACCTTTATATCATCGTGAACATTAACGCTTTCGATACCGGCTATCTTAAGACCTGAAGCCTCTACCTCATCCTTAAGAGCTTTTATCTGATCCCGTTTCCATGCCTCGCCGACAGGAACGTCATACAGGGTAGTAATGACGGACTTTACCCCCGGGATCTGTTTGATCTGCTCAAGAGTAACCGTATCAAATTTGCTTCCATACCAGCGTAAAGTCATCTGCATAATAATTACCTCCGTTGTAATTAAATTCTGGTTTATTATATTGGTAAGACTATACCCTTATCTTCCCCCTTTTTTCGTTGACAAATGAAATAAAACCCTTTCTTGTACTCCCAAGCACACGGTTTGTGAGTATATAACCCTGACTGTTTCCCGTATAGATGATGACCAATGTGGGACGGACGGTAAAGCTTAAAATATCGCCATAGGGATGGGTCTCGCTTTTCCCCTGGGCCTTTATCGTAAATCCCGGATCTTTAAAAAGGAGCTGTATCTCATCCTCTTTTCCCTTAAGCTGTTTCTTGCAGTCATGATATATGAACAGGGGCTGAATAACCGTAAAAAGGGATAAGAACAGGAGAAGAAGAAGCCTCACCCATGGCTCCGCATTTTTCCAGAAAACGATGATAAGAACTATCGAAGCAAAGATGCAGATGATATTAACGGTTGCCAGGTATGAAGCATAAGCATAATACATCCTTACCTGCCATAGGTCAGACGGCTTTATCCTGTACCGATAACTATATTCCATAACGCTCCTAACCATGCCCGACAGCTTTATCCCGAAAAAAGAACCGGACAAAACATGAGCTTGGAGCTGCCTTAAGATCCGATCGGTATTATGATCCATGACCCGGGGCAGCTCCTTTTTTATTTCTTATATGTTTATTTCATAAGATTCGGCAGGAACATGCTTATCCCCGGCACGAAGGTTATGAGAATAAGAACAATGATCATGCAAAGATAGAACGGCAGTGTCGCCTTTACAACCTTTTCCATCGGAAGCTTTGCAACCGCCGAGCCTATGAACAATACCGCGCCTACCGGAGGAGTCAGAAGCCCGATACCGCAGTTTAATACAATGATTATGCCAAACTGGATAGGATCTATTCCTATGGATGTGGCAATAGGAAGAAGGATCGGTGTCGCGATAAGGATTATCGGAGCCATATCCATGATACAGCCAAGCACCAGAAGGATCAGGTCTACAAGCAGTGCGATAACATAAGGGTTTGTGCTGACGCCCGTAATCGCCTTTGCGGCAAGATCAGGCACATGAAGCCTTGTAAGACAGTTTCCGAATACTGCGGAGGTCGAAATAAGTATCAATACGATCGACAGCGTATTCACGCAGTCGTCAAGAACTCTCCAGACTCCCTTCCAGTCTATCCCCTTGTATATGAAGACTGAAACTATAAGACTGTAGATAACAGCTATGGCAGCTGACTCGGTAGCGGTAAATACTCCTCCGACGACTCCCACAACAACGATAACTATAGCCGCCAGTGCCCAGATCGAAACAGACAGCTGCTTTAACAAAGCGATCAAAGAGAATTTGTCGCCCTTGGGATATTTCCTTCTTTTTGAAATAATATAGGAACCTATCATCAACGATACAGCAAGCAGAGCGCCGGGGATATATCCCGCAAGGAAGAGGGCTCCGATCGAAACGCCGCCTGCCGACATTGCATAAATAACCATGTTGTGCGAAGGCGGAACAAGCAGGCCCTCGCAGGATGAGGTGATAGTAACCGCAGTGGAAAAATCGGTATCATATCCCTGTTCGGACATCATAGGTATAAGGATGGAACCCAGGGAAGCCGTATCGGCAGCTGCGGATCCGGAGATACCACCGAAAAAGTAGGAAGCTACAATATTCACCATGGCCATTCCGCCGGTCATCCAGCCTACACAGGCATTCGCCAGGGCGATCAGCTTCTCCGATATGCCTCCCGAACCCATTAGAACTCCCATCGTGATAAAGAAAGGAACTGCCATAAGCGAGAAGGAACTGATACCCTTAACCATATACTGGCACAGAGTCGACAGAGGGTTGCCTTCAACAAGCAGGCAGAGTATTGAGGAAAGCGCGACCGCATATGCTATGGGAAACCTTAAAAGTATCATAACAAAAAAGCTTATCATAAGGACTGCTATCGCAGTAGTATTAACTGTCATGCCGTTTCGCCTCCTTTCCCTGCCTTTTCATTATTTTCCGCCAAAGCATTGTTATCTGCTTTCTCCGGCTTCGACTGACCCGGATTTGATTCTTTGTCAGTATAAAATGACTTTATATGGTTATAGATTGCTTCCAGTTCAAAAATGATCATAGCGATCCCGGCCAGGGGAACAGGAAAATACATCCAAAAGCGGGACAGCCAGGGCATGCTCTCATAGTTGCCGCGCCCTCCGATAACAAGCGCATATTTCCAGCCCTCAACGATCATAATGACTGCCAGGATCAGGACCGCGATATCTGCAACTATATCAAGGACTTTCAGAAGCTTTTCAGGCAGATACCTGTCAAAAGCCGTCATACGGATATGAGCCCCCCTGCGGATAGCCAAAGCCGCCGATAGAACCGCCATATAGGACATCAGCGTCAAAACCACCTGTTCTGTCCAGGACGGATCCGGAATGAACGGTATATAACGCCCGGCCACCTGAAAGGAAACGATAAGTATATCAGCGATCAGAAGGATCTTGCACAACACTGTTGCGCCATTGTATACCGCGTCGTAAACAGGTTTTATTTTTTCCAGTTTTTCAAATGCCGCCGGCATAGAAAATCTCCTTTCACTCAAGTTTCATAAAAACAGGGCATAGGGCAAGAGCCCTATGCCCCGACAATTATTATCTGTTCAAAAAGCCTTAGCCTTCAATTACTTTGCAAGATCAAGGATCTGCTGATAAAGATCAGCCTGGTCGCTTGTATTCTCTTCGATAATAGACTTACAAGCTTCCTGCCAGGGAGTCTTGTCATCTACTTCAACGATATTGCAGCCTGAAGCCTTTAACTCCTCAAGAACCTTGTTCTCAGCTTCCTCTGAGATATCATGGCAGTAATCGGAAGCGATCTGGGAAGCTTCCATCATAGCGGCCTGCTGAGCCTCTGTAAGGGAATCCCATGCCTCATCGGTGATGATAACCTGAACCGCGCCAAGTGTATGTCCGTCAAGGATCATGTTGTTGGCAACTTCGTTGAAGCCCTTTGACTGATAGTTTGCGATGGGCTGCTCAGCGCCGTCGACAACACCGGTCTGAAGAGCGGAATAAAGCTCGTTGTAATCTACTACTGTAGGAGAAGCGCCAAGTCCCTCAACCATACCGTTCATGATAGGATCGTTGGAAACACGGATCTTCTTGCCTGCGAAATCATCAATTCCTTCTACAGGGTCAACGGTGAAGAAATGGCGGAAACCTTCCTCGCCATAGAACAGGCCTCTGATTCCGGAGCCGTTCTCAGAGGGCTCATTTAAGAATTCCTGAGCAAGATCCGAATGAACGAATGCCCAGAAATGCTCTCTGTTTGCAAAGGTAAACGGGATCGATAACAGGGTGCTCTTATGTCCGCCATAGGTTGTCAGAGCAAAAGCGGAAATTCTTGACATCTGGATCGTGCCTGCACCGCCGAGGATCGTATCAAGTACATCATTCTCAGAACCGAGAACGCCGTTTAACTGAAGATCGATTGTGATCGAACCGCCTGAAAGTCTCTCAACTTCCTCTTTAAACTTGGTATCCATCTGGCCAACGATAGAATCAGCAGGGTTAACCTCAGCCATAACCAGGGTCACTGCGGGATCGCCCGCTGCCGCCGAATCAGAAGCAGTGTCTTCTGCAGTCTCTTCTGCAGGAGCAGCTTCCTCAGTGGCAGGCTCTGCTGCAGGAGCGTCAGCCGCCGGAGCAGGAGCCGCATTTAAACCGCATGCAGTAAGGCTCAGAGCAAGCGCTGAAGCCATAAGGATTGAAGCAATCTTCTTCATTTTCATCTTTTCAATTTCCTCCCTTAGGTAATCTTGGCAACTATTCAGAACCGGACAGATCCGCATTTATTGCCATACTCATACGGAAACGATTCGGAATAATTACAACAATATGTGAAACATTCTTAGTCTATATTAGCATATTTATACAATCTGCACAACAGTTTTAAATGAAATCTTCTCTCATGGGGGTGAAAATATCCAAAAGCTTTACTTCGGTAAGGCAGTCTATTCCATGCTGCACATTCGGTGCCACTATATAACTGTCCCCCGTATTAAGGGTCACATCCTCTTTTCCTTCCTCATGGAAGACAAGACTTCCTTCTATAACGTAGCCTATCTGCTCATGGGGATGGGCATGCATGGCCCCTTTGGCTCCTTTTTCGAATTTCAGCTCCACGTTCATTATATTGTCACTGTAAGCCAAAACCTTCCTTATACATCCGTTCCCCAGGTCCTTATAGTCCCTGTCGCTGTTTCTCACGTACATGATTCTCCTCCTTTTTATGTGTTATTTTCCGATTCGGGTTTCTGCCGCGACGATCCATAGATGCTGTAATCCCTGTCAAGCAGAAGCTCGCAGGTTAAGAGCTTTGACTGCTCTTTTCCGATATTATCAACTATAAGATCCCGGAGCTTATGCTTGTTTCTGGTGCTGTAGCCCCTTATCTTATATTGATGTACGATCTTCATAAGCTCGGAACGCCACAGAAGGTTCATCTGGTTCTTTAACTTGACCGTCGGCCTTTCCGCGGGGTTCTTTTCCGCTTCCCTGTACATCTCGATATGAAGGCAGCCTTCCTCATCTTCAAGTATGTCATAGATACCCCAGTGTTTCGGAACATGGTCTTCGATCCGGTCTATAAAATGAAGTCCTGTGGCGATATAACAGTAATCGCAGAACCTGTCATAATTGCGCACCTGTTTCTCAAGCCGGATAAGGCTGTCCCGGTCGCTCTTTATCTCAAAGCCGAGGATACTGTCCTTAGTCACGATAATCGCATCCGCCCTGCTTTTTCCTATGACTAACTCCTCAAAGACCCTTACAGGCTCGTTCTTTATTTCATATTCCCTTTCGATCGTTTCAAACAGGATCTCGCGCATGGCGGGATCGTCAAGGCCGGTTGCTTTTTTCATATCATATCCCTGTTACTATGATAATCGTTTCGGCGGTTTTTGTATATACGCTAAACAGTAAAATTAT
>JAIKXO010000305.1 GCA_024684065.1 Lachnospiraceae bacterium | reverse complement strand
ACCATAGGCTTTTCCCAGCTCGGATCGGAATCCGACTGGCGGATGGCGAGCACGAGGTCCGTTCAGGAGGCTTTTACGGTCGAAAACGGCTATTCGCTGATCTTTAATGACGGCCAGCAGAAGCAGGAGAAGCAGATAAAGGCCATAAGGGAGTTCATAGACCAGGATGTGGACTACATCCTGCTTGATCCCTGTGTGGAAACAGGCTGGGATTCGGCGCTTTTGGAGGCTAAGGAAGCAGGGATCCCTGTCATAGTCTATGACAGAGGAGTCCAGGTCGCCACTGAGGGCCTTTACACAGCCTGGATCGGATCGGATTTCTATCTCGAGGGGCAGAAGGCCTGTACCTGGCTTTCGGAATACTTAAAATCCATCCATTATTACGGAGACGTAAATATAGTGGATATTCGGGGGACACTTGGGTCGAGCGCCCAGATGGGAAGGTCAAAGGCTCTGGAGGACGCGATAAAGGAACATCCGAAATGGCATCTCCTCGGCAGTGAGACCGGAGATTTTACGACTGCCAAGGGAAAGGAGGCCATGGAGTCGTTCCTTATTGAACACGGTGGAAATATCAACGTGGTATACTGCGAAAATGACAACGAAGCCTATGGAGCCATTGAGGCCATAAAAAACGCGGGCTACCGTATAGGGAAGAACATAGCGGACCGTGAAATGATGATCCTTTCCTTTGACTCCACAAAAGAGGGGCTGAGGCTCACAAAGGAGGGTGAGATAGCGGTAAATACGGAATGTTCTCCGCTTTACGGGCCAAAGCTTCTAAAAATGATCGATGCGTTAAATAAAGGTGAAGAGCTGGAATTCAAGACATATATTGACGAGGAGCAGTTTTCCACATATAAGGGCATAGGCTCCCTGCGCATTAACGGGGACTCCTATTTTGTTACCCTCATCACGGATGAGCTGCTTGAATCGAGAGAGTACTGACTATGGTGAAATTATTTCTGGTAGAAGATGAAATAGTCATGCGTGAAGGCATAAAGCGCCGCATTGACTGGGAATCCGAGGGCATCGAGTTTGTCGGGGAGGCTTCGGACGGAGAGCTTGCCTATCCGCTCATTCTCGAAAAAAGGCCGGATATCGTTATAACGGACATAAAAATGCCTTTTATGGACGGTCTTAAGCTGTCGGAGCTTATACGAAAAGACCTTCCCGATACAAAGATCATCATACTTTCGGGCTATGATGAATTCAGCTATGCGAAAGAGGCGATCAAGCTCGGGGTGACGGAGTATCTTTTAAAGCCCATTACGCCCCAGGCTCTTATAGAATCGATAAAGGGCGTCATAGAGAAGATAGATAAGGAGAAGGAAGAGAAAAGAAGGCTTTCCGGGCAGGGCGGCGAAAACGAATATGAGAAGAAGGAGATGGAGGCCCTGGAGCTTTTTTCCGAGCTTGCAAAGCATATTCTTGAAAAGCCCGAAAAAGAAAACCGGGGTATGCCCGAGGATGAGGATAAAGACGGGGACAACGGATATGTTGACGTGAGCGGCGCCGAGGGGGTTTCCGGCAAGGAGCTTGAAAACTTCTTGAGAACAGGCTCGGCCGATAAGGCAGAGGAGCTTATAGATTCTATCTTTAACGCAATAGGCGATCAGAATTCCAAGTCACTTATCTTCTTAAATTATATCACCATGGATATGTATTTTACCATGATGAGGTTTTTAAAGGAAATAGGAGAGAGCGCGGCTCCGATAAATGAGAGCCTCGGAGATATAAACGATATAATACGGAACATGACAAAAGCCCCGGATGCCAAAGCTTACCTGACTGCCTGCCTGAGACAGGTCATAGACTTAAGGGACAACGGCTCCGCAAAAAAATACGGAAAGATC
Source organism: Lachnospiraceae bacterium (assembly GCA_024684065.1). The sequence goes on along the minus strand of JAIKXO010000305.1, from coordinate 3,501 downwards.
TTAAGGGATGCCGTTAATTATATCGATGAGCATTATTCGGATGAAGACATATCCTTAAATACGCTCGCGGATTATACGAATGTCAGTCCCAATCATTTCTCTTCGATATTCTCGCAGGAGATGGGGATCACCTTTATTGAGTATCTTATAAATAAAAGAATGGAAAAGGCCAAGGAGCTTCTTATGACTACGGACAAGAAAAGCTTTGAGATAGCCTATGCCGTCGGCTATAAGGATCCCCATTATTTCAGCTATACCTTCAAAAAGACCACGGGTATGACAACAAAGGAATACCGTACAAGGGGGAAGGAAGCGTGAAGACCCGCTCGATAATAACCAGGCTTTCAATGCGTAAAAAGCTGATCTTTATGAATGTCGTGGTTATTCTGCCTTTTATCGTAATGATATCCGTGTTCATCTTCAATCTGAACAGGGTGGCTGCTTCCTATGACCTGATCGTTAAAAACATAACGAACGCCAATGAATACAATACTGTTTTCAAGGAGCAGATGGATCTTGTAATGTATCAGATGGTGGCCCGCTCCCTTGACAAGGAAGAGGTCGAGGAAGAACTATCCCTGGACGGTCCTGACAGTCTTATCAAGAAGGCGCAGGAGGATTTTCACAAGATAGAGGAGAGCACTGAATCCGCGGAGGCGAGGGGGAGGCTTAAGAGCATAATAAAGCTTTTAAACACCCTGAAAAGACGTGCCGACGAGATCAATTCGACGGTAAAGATATCCGGACATTACGAGGAGAACATGACCAGGCTTGATACTGATATCCGTATTATTACCGAGCTTATCCAGGAAAGGATCTCCGAATACATATATTACGAATCAACCAGCATGGAGAGCACCAGGCTTGAGATCGACAGGCGAAGGAACATGCTCATCAATGCATCTGTCATCGCGACTGTCCTGATCACTGCGGTTACCCTCGTTCTTACGTTTATCACATCCCGGAGCATAACAAAGCCCATAGTCGAGCTGTGCGAGGCGACGGATGAGGTCGCCCACGGAAACTTTGATGTCCGCACGGATATCGAATCCAGTGACGAGCTGATGAAGCTCGGAGACTCTCTCAACAGCATGGCTTCACAGCTTGGCGGGCTTGTCGACAATATAAAAAGAGAACAGATCAATTCAAGAAATCTCGAGCTCAGGCTTTTACAGGCTCAGATCAACCCACATTTCCTGTATAACACTCTTGATAATATCGTCTGGCTTTCCGAGGACGACAGGAAAGAGGAGGTTGCGTCCATAGTAACTTCCCTGTCCAGGTTTTTCAGGACGACTCTCTCCGGAGGCAGGGACTATGTGAGAATACGGGATGAGATATCGCACGTGGAGGCCTATCTCGAGATCCAGCAGTTCAGATACAGGGATATCCTTGACTATGAGATAGATATACCCGAAAAATATATGGATTACTCCATCATCAAGATGACGCTTCAGCCCATCGTCGAAAATGCCTTATACCACGGCATAAAGAATAAGCGCGAAAAGGGCATGATAAGGATAAGCATTTCCGAAAGAGCCTCCGAGCTTGTCGAGAGCGAGGGAGTGAAGGATGTTTTCCGGGGTATATACAAGATCGAGGACGGGAGCTTTTATCAGCTGGTCCTGACGGTCGAGGACGAAGGGATCGGAATGAAGGAGGAAGAGCTTGCAAGGATAAGGAGGATAGCCGCATGTGAGGAAAGGCCGTCCCTAGATAATTCCGGTTTCGGCATTTCAAACGTTGCGGAAAGGCTCCGGCTTAATTACGGCGATAACTGCGGACTGAGATATGAGAGTGAGTTCGGAAAGGGAACGAAAGTGGAGATCCTTATCCCCAGGATCTTATATGAGGGGGACTGACTGATCAGAAAGTGACGGACCTGCCTTCGGATCAGAATCCTGAAACCGTATCAAAAGAATATTAACTTTTCCAATAAAAAAACATATTTTTATTCATACTTTGTTCATACATTTGTAAAAATCAAACTTTTCTTTTAAGTTTTTCCATGGAAAGCTCCCTGCCCATATAATAAAATTCTATCAAGTATTAGCCATCAGTGTGTGATGGCGGCTGTATTAAAAAAGGAGGAAAATACAAAATGAAAAAGAAACTGATCAGTGTATTACTTACTGGTGTAATGGCTGCAAGCCTTCTTGCAGGCTGTGCGGCTCCGGCAGCTCCCGCTGCAGAGGCGGCTCCGGCAGCTGAAGAAACAACCGAGGCTGTAGAAGAGGAAGCTGAAGCTGTAGAAGAGACGGCTGAAGAAGAGACTGAGGCAGCAGCCGAAGAAGGCGGACTTATCTCCGTAGGTTTTGCACAGGTTGGACATGAGTCAGACTGGAGAACAGCTTCCACGAAGTCTGCTCAGGACGTTTTCTCAGAGGCTAACGGCTATGATCTCAGCTTCGTTGACTGCGACAACGACGAAGCAGCTCAGAAGGAAGCAGTTCGTTCCTTCATCGAGCAGGGTGTTGACTATATCATAATCGACCCTATCATTGCTACCGGTTGGGATACCGTTCTTACAGAGTGCGATGACGCAGGAATCCCTGTTATCGTTATCGACCGTACCATTGATGACTCTGACAAGTATGTATCATGGGTAGGTTCTGACTTCCTTACAGAAGGTAAGGCAGCAGGCGAATGGCTTAAGGCTTATGCAGATGCTCAGGGTATCAGCGAGATCAACGCTCTTATCATCCAGGGAACCACAGGCTCCTCAGCTCAGATCGGCCGTACCGACGGTTTCCATGAGATCGCTGAAAGAGAAGGCTGGACGATCCTTGACGAGCAGACCGGTGACTTCACAGAGGCAGGCGGACAGGAAGTTATGGAATCCTTCTGCAAGTCCTATGAAGGCAAGTTCAACGTAGTAGTTTGCGAGAACGATAACGAAGCATTCGGTGCTATGACAGCAATGGACAACGCCGGTGTTACCTATGGTCCTGGCAATGATGTTATCCTTATCTCCTATGATGCTTGTACAGCAGGTCTTGAGGATGTTAAGGCCGGCAAGATCACGGCTGACTTCGAGTGCAATCCTCTTGCAGCTCCTACCGTAGAGGGCGTTATCCAGGCTCTTGAAGCAGACGAGATTCCTGAGAAGGAAATCCTTGTTCCCGATAACTGGTATGCACTTGCAGATCAGATTGTTGACTTCTCAGTTGACGGCAATGCTCAGTCAATGATCGAAGTTACCGACGAGGTTATCGAAGCTCAGTATTAAAAAGGATTTTGCCTGTAAATCTGTCAGTCGGTAATTCTTCGGAGAGATATTTAAGACAAGGATATGCATGGCAGATCATTCGATAACGAATAAGTCTTCTTTGGCGAAAATGCGGAGTGATCCGCAGCCAGGGAGTGTATAAAAAACCCATGGGGTCCCTGAATCCGCAGGGGCCCCTGATTTTTTAAATAGGTGAGGATGAAAAATGGAGGACAATGTTGTTTTAACTGCCAGAGGCATTACGATGACCTTTCCGGGAGTCAAGGCCCTTC
>JAIKXO010000229.1 GCA_024684065.1 Lachnospiraceae bacterium | reverse complement strand
AGACCGCAAGTTTTTTGTATTCAAAAAATTGCGGTACACCTAAGCGCATGATTTGCAAAGAAATGATTCGATCTGACGATCGAATCGGTACGAACTGAAGTTCGTACCTAAGCGCACGATTTGCTTCGCAAATCGGCGCAGAAAAAACTGCCCGGATGGCTCCGGGCAGTCAGAAAAAATCTCATTTTATACGGCTTATTCACCGAAAACATAGACCGTCTCGTTCTCCTTTTTCTCCGCAAAGGGACCGGGAACAGCGCTTACGCCCCTGTGGTCACCAAAGTAATCGATATTAAAGATGATAGCGGATCCGTCTCTTTCCTCGAACCTCTGCTCCGGCTCAAATGCCTTTCCGAGAATATCGCTTGTTATGATCCCGTCCGTAAAATCACCTATGATATCGTACAGATTTGTCTTAAGCTTGCAGATCCCGCCTTCGTCGGAAAGCTCTATCGTCACCTTACTGTCGGTATTCATAAACTTCTTTTCTTCTCTGTTAAAGGCCTTCGCGCCCATAAGATAGGCATTGCCGTTTATCCATACCGGAAGATGGTCAAAATGAGGGGATGCAAGCTTACGCATATCCGGCTTTTTCACATCCATGTCAAATCTCTCTATCCATTCGTCATAAGTCGGATACTCATCCCACACATGTGTACCGACCACCTGATAGAAGGGAGTCTCCTTGGTTTCATCATTTTTGACCGGATAATACTGGACAAATATATTGTTGTAGATCCGGTTGTCTCCGTGCAGGATAGTCATCATACCGGCCACCTCTGTCCTGTGGCGGATGTGATACGGTGTGTAGCGGCGCTGGCTCCTTCCGTCAACCTCGTTATCCGTACCGACTCCCACCATCGTAAATGAGCCGAGTATCAGATTGTGCACGATCCCGAGGCCTTCCGTCGCAACCCTCAGGCCATAACGGGAAAGCAGGATATTATTATCTATCAGGGTCGGGCCGTGTCCCACCTCGACAAAGATATCCTGGCTTTCCATTCCTCCTTCAAGCTTTGTGCTTCCCTCGGGAACATCATTATCATGAAGCAGGTTCTGTGAGATCCTTGCGCCCTGTGCCTCCCAGTCAAGCCATATGCCCATCGTGCTGTGATGGATGTGATTCCTTCTTATCAGAACATCTATCGCGGCATGAAGCTTTATACCGGAAATCTCGGCTCCTCCAAGCTCCATCATATTATTGATATGATGGATATGGTTGTCCTCTATGGTAGAGAACACGCACCCCATCCTTCCGACTATGCCTGTCTGCTGGCAATCATGGATATTACATCTTCTTACGATATGGGAGCCGATCTCTTCCTTAAGCCACCCGTGATACTGGCCTCTGCAGACTGCGTCCCTCTCCATCTGTGTCGGGCTTTTGACATGCTTCGTAGTGAAATAATGGTCATTTTCTTCATCATAGTACTTGCCGAGAGAGATCCCGCAGCATTTGCTGTTTGTGATCTCGCAGTCCTCTATGATCCAGCCCAGTGACCAGTGAGGCCCGATCATCCCGTCCTGATAAGCTGCCGGAGGAGCCCATGTCGTTGCCGCCTTTTCAATAAAGAAACCGCTTACGGTGATATAATTTACATGCTCCTTTTTCGGCATGAAGCATTCTCTTCTTACGTTTATCTCTACCTTCTCCTTCCTGGGATCCTTTCCCCTGAAGTTGGCATAGATCACCGTTTCGTCATCCTTCACCTCCGCATACCATTTATATACGGACCACTCCTGCTCCCAGGAAGGAGTATAAACCTCTGCCTTTTCGCAGGCTTCTACGGAACCGGCCTCATACATGGCCTTATCATTTAAATATACGCATCCGGTATGTCTGTCATCCTTTGCGAAATACCAGTCACCGTATACGGGCGTCGAAAACGGATTATAATCATTGAAAACGCCGTTTGAAATCTTCGTTACCCATACATCTCCCTTATAATTTTCCCAGTCCTTCACTTCCTCGGCACCGGAAATAATCGCCTTAAGCGGTTCAACGGATTTATATATGATACGGTTCTCTCTGGTCCCGCCATTTACCGGATCCACATACTCACGGTAAAGGCCCGGCAGAACAAGGACCTCATCTCCCGCCAAAGCGACCTTTGCCGCCTCGTTGATCCTTTTGAAGGGTCTTTCCTTCGAACCGTCGCCGTCACATCTGGCCGATGCATCCACATAATACTTCATGCTCTTCTTCCTCCTTCTTAATTCTGAAAATATAAGTGTGTTCTGATTATTATACCGGTCCGTGCCTTATTTGGCACAGACCGGTATTTCTTATTACGGATAATGAAAAACAGATTATGGAATGAAAATATCACACTCAAATTGCGATGTCAAACCACAAATCCGAAGAAACGGCTTATTACGGATAAAACAACGCATTTTCGTGTAATACTGATAAATATACAGTAATTTTTTGTTTATATTTCGGGAAAGGTGTTACTGCGTCGCTTCATCGCCAAACGCTTTCGAAAGCTCCCTCTCAATATGTATATCCAGCTGATTGAACGGAATATGTATGTCATTCTCGGTAAAGATCCGCATGATCTGATCGTGCATGAACCTCTGGACATTGAGCCTGTCCGCTTCATCGCACATAAACCTTACGCAAAGATCCACGGAGCTTTCGGAGAACTCCTCAATGCCCAGGCAGGACGGAATTCCCTTTAAAAACCGGTGTTTTTCGTAAAGCAGCAGGAACTCTTCGTCGAGAACCTTTCTGATCCAGACATAATCCATACCGTAGGGGACTGGGATACGATAGAAAACCACGGAATATTTCATGGACATATTAACGAATGCCTTCATTTCATTGTTGCATATGATCCTGACGTTCTGGTTGACGTCTTCATATCTTGTGGTACGAAGCCCTATTTCGGTGACTTTGCCCCGGACGTCGTTAATAAGCACATAATCTCCGACATGCACCGATCCTTCCATAACTAAAAATATGCCGGCCAGAAGATCCCCCACAAGGCTCTGTGCCCCAAGACCGACGACCACGGAAAGTATGCCTGCCGAGGCAAGGAGCCTGGTCGCATCTATCCCCATAAGGAACAGACAGTAGAATAAAACAATGACCACCACCACTGTCTTTATAAGCGATATGGAGAGCTTCATTATAGTGACCATCCTGCTGCCGAAAACAGAGGCGATAAGGGTCGCGACATGTTCAAACAGTTTAATGGCCGTTGCGTATATGATTATGATCACAACACAGGCGGACAGCGAAAAGATATGTATACCTTTGTCCCATTGCCCTTCCGTGATATATACGATGGCCGAATTGCTCCCGTATTTGTCTGCCTCATAAATTATGGCGGCAATAAATAAAACGCCGAGTACGATCAGGCTGTTTCTCATAAGTATTTCAAGCTTGCGGTTCGGTGAGCTGTTATTCCATTCCCTGGATGATTTCAGATACCGGAAATACACCAGGGAATCTGATCTCTCACCATAGCCCCCATTTTCATCAAGCCCGCCGATAAAGATCATATACAATGAAAGGCCGAGTAAAAATACAAAGGAGAAAACAGAACAGAACAAAGCCGTATGTATACTTCCCGCATACATTGACTCTAAAGGTACGGCCGTGAGAATATAATAATCCCCTGCCTGCTTTATGCTCTGAAGATAACGTAATCCGTTTATTTTCCTGAACCGGTGCGAATTTCCGGTGAAATCATCGGGAGTAAGATCCAGATCTGAAGCAGTTTCTTCTTCCATCGAAGTTATCGGGGAATAAAAAACCTCATAGTCTTCTATTTCCGCATTATACTGAAGGCCGACAAGAAAACCATCATTTGCGATCTTGGTATTAGCCAGAACATAGCTCGGCCTGGAGCTTTCAATGACACCGCTTCCTTCCTCCGGATTCAGCTCGACCTGAAGAAGCCCCCTGTGTCTGGTGATCTCATTGCCCGTGAAATTGCCGTTCTGCTGATCGATATAGTCAGTATAGCTTACATATTTTGTATTTCCTTCATCATCGAGGCAGGTATAATAATATAAGGTACAACCTATAAACTGGGATTTCTTCCCGATATCGCTTATCATAGGTTCCTGGACAATGGATTCCTGCTTACCGTAAAGGATATCCCAGAATTCATAAGACTGGTCGTCAGGGTTGCTGCTAAGGGAGAAATTCCAGTATTCCGAAGAGGTCGCCATCGTAACCCCCATATCCGAAATGAGATAAATATTCTCTACTTCATTGGAATCCCTGAGCTCCATAAGCTTTTTGGAATTATTGATAACGTACACGGTGTTGTTATATTCGTCCTTTACCAGATTCCTGCTTCCTTTTTCGCTTATGCCCCCAAAGGTATTTATGCTCTCGCTTTCTTTTGTAAAATCAAGATATTCATCACCGTGAAGGGAAATGATGAATGACATAAGCGTTGCCCTGCTCCTGTACTGCATATCATAATAATACAGGAAATCATTCCTGAGACTCTCGCTCTCCTCTACACTATTTGATATTTCCTCCTCAATCGCGACGGAATCGGAGAAAACTTCCGACAGCTTCATAAGAGCCTGAAAATAAAACGAAGCTCCGAAAATGACAAGCGCAGCGGTAAAAGTGATCGGAAGGATCTTTCCCGCAAAGTTCCCGCTAAATACCAGCTTGTCGCTTTTTTTTCTGAATAAACGGAGCTCCCTTAATTCTTCGCCTTTCTTAAGAGCTTCGTTTCGTACATAGGAGGAATAGGCAAAAACAAGCTCCGAAAAAACAATGAAGAGACAGATATTCCAGATTATTACGGGAATATTCAGTCCGAAAATATCGCCTACGGGAACAGCAGTTATAATATAATTGTCTTTTCCGTACAGCTCGGACGAATAGGATCTTACGGATATAAAGCAACTGGATCCGCCGATCTTTGCCCTGCCGGTATACCTGTCCGTCAGGATTTCCGGTGTGAAGCCAAGCTCAGAGGCTTTTTCTCCGGTCTTGTCCTCACCCTTTACCGACCCGTAGGTAACAAGGTCATCGTCTTTGGCGATCATAAAAACCGATCCGTTATTCCCGATAGTAGAACTGTTAAGCCATACGGAAACATCGGACATCCTGCTCACGGCCGTATCTATAATTGCAGATGAAAAGGCCAGAAGTATGTATTTACTCCCGTCCTCCGAAACGGTCCCCGGTATCTTTTCACAATAGAGATACATATTATACCCTGCCTGATCCTCTACTTCGATATAAGGGTTAGGCACGATAAGGCTTTCAACTTTTCCGTCACACAGCTCATGAAACTCCTCAAGGCTTATGCCGATATCACCGTCCGAGATCACATTAAGCCCGTTATTCTCATAATAGCTGGAAATAATGATGTCCCCGTCTCTGTTGACGATGAGCATCCATATGCAGTCCTCCATGCTGGTGTAGGCACTGCTTAACAGCTCGCTCTGATCCTTTGAGCTCATGGACTCAAGCTTTTTGTAATTAGAATCGGAATAGGCCTTTACCAGGTCCCCGAGCATTATAGTGTTATTCTTGTCAAAGTTCCTTTTAAGCTCCTTTATTTCCCTGTCATTGCTCCTTAAGTTGGAAATGGTTGACGAGAAAAACCTTTCATTGTCCTCTTCCTGGGAAATCCTTGCCTCTCTTCCGAGCAGGATCTGTAAAAGCACGCTGAAAACAAGGACGGAAAACAGAGTTATCCCCAGGATTATATATTTCCGTCTTATATGTTTTCTCTCCCTGACATCAGGGTTCTTTGAATCCGAGCCTTTTGTTTCCATTTAATCATTCCTGCAGTTCAGCCTGTTTTAATTACTGTGCCGATAATCATTTACGATTGTTTTTTCTTCATAAACTGCATAATTACTCCCGCGGCAATGAGAGCGAGTCCTATCATATCCGTCATCGTTCCCGGGAAGATCATTAAAAGACCGCCGGCGACTAACAGTATACGGTCAATTATTCCCATATCCATAAAGAGATAACCTTCTAATGCCGATGCGACCCCGAATATACCGACAAGCGAAGTAATATAGATCACTATCACGCTCATTGTATCCGTATCTATAAGAAGCATGGCGGGACTGAAACAGAATACATAGGGAATGATGAACGCCGCTATAGCTAACTTCGTCGCATTGAATGCGGTGCGCATAGGGTTGGATTTCGCAATTGCGCTTCCCGCATAGGCTGCAAGCGCCACCGGAGGCGTTATATCGGCAACTATACCGAAATAAAACACAAAGAAATGAGCCGCTAAGATCGGAACACCCATACGTGTCAGGATCGGAGCGCAGGTCGCCGCCATGATACAGTAGGTGGCAGTCGTCGGAACGCCCATTCCCAGGACTATACAGCAGAGCATGGTAAGAAACAGCGCTATAAAGAGCTTGTCTCCCGCGACAGCTACGATCGCGTTGATCATTTCGTTTGCAAGGCCTGTCATCGTGATCGTCCCTGAGATTATCCCCGCGACACCGCAGGCCGCGCCGACTGTGATGGTGCCTTTTCCGCCGGCTTCAAGTGAATCAACCAGTTTCTTTAATGTAAAGCAGTTTCCGGTTTCCTCTTTTGATCCGAGAAGGAGATCACGCACAGGATTGGCCGACCCGTTTTTTTTAAGTTCATCAGATGCTTTCCGGTAGCTTCCGTCAAACAATCCGTCAAGGATCCCGACAACTACCGCGGCAACGATGGAATATGCCGCCGCCCTCTGCATGGTCATCATGTTCTTTGAAACCCAGATAACGAGGAGCACTAACGGGGTCAGCAGATAAATCTTTCTGATGAGCTTTGAGAATCTGGGAAGCTTCTCCTCCGGGATCCCGGTAAGAGAATATTTCTTCGCCTCAAGATGTACGGCTATGAAGATTCCGGTAAAATACAGGACCGCAGGGAAAACAGCCCGTACAAGGATATCAGAATAAGGAACTCCGATGATATCCGCCATAAGAAAGGCCGCCGCTCCCATTATGGGAGGCATGATCTGTCCTCCGGTAGACGCCGCCGCCTCTACTGCCCCGGCAAACTCCGACTTATAACCGGTATCCTTCATCATAGGGATCGTTACGGAACCCGTGGTTACGGTATTTCCTACGGAGGATCCGCTCACCATGCCGCAGAGGGCCGAGGAGATGACCGCCACCTTTGCGGGGCCGCCCGCGAACCGTCCCGCTATACAGTTTGCTATATTTATAAAAAATTCAGAGATACCGGTACGCTCAAGAAACGCTCCGAATACGATAAAGACTACAATATACTTTGAACATACGTTGATCGGCGTCGACAGGATACCTGTTTTTGCATAGAAAAGATTACGGATCAGATATCTCAGTCTTCCGACTATCGAAGGATTAGTCAGGCCGTAAACGATGGCATAAATGATGAAAAACAGCGCTACAAAAAGGATCGGCCAGCCTACGCTCCGCCTTGTCACCTCTAAAAGGGCGATGACTCCTATAACCGCGATAATGATCTGGTATGGCTGGAATCTTGTTCCCTGCTGGATGATCTGTTCAGCGCTGAAGGTATAATAAAGAAAGGATCCGGCTCCCAGAACCATACCGGCTATATCATACCACGGAATATAATTTTCTTTGTTATCACTCTTTTTAGCCGGATAGTTTAAAAAGCCGAGAAGCACGATCAGTCCCATAAAGGATGTGAGCCTTATTTCCTCAAGGAAAGTCGCAAATAAAGTCACCCATATGCAGAACAGTGAAAAGCCGATAAGCACGGCTTTTACGATAATGGCCGGCGTTCCCGTAAAGACACGGACATTTGATTCCCTGTCGTATTTTTTCATGACCTCCTCGAGGTCTTCCTGAGCAAATTCGTATTCACGTATATTCTTATCACTCTTACTCATAATATTCTCCTATATTGAAAGGGATTGCTGCCCCTGAAAAACCTGATAAAACCTCTTCAGTACCGAGGGTTTGCTGCCTGTCATTCCATTGTTTCAACTTTCACGCCGTGCTCCTCAAAATATCTGGCAGCGCCTATATGGAAAGGAACCGTTATACCCGTCGTCGCGTTTTCAATGGATAACTCAGCACCCTTCGCATTCTCGATGCTTATCTCATCGATATGGTCAAAAATAGCCCCTGTCAGGTCATAAACAACATCATCATCGAGATCCGCGTCAACGATCATTGTCGCTTTTATCGTTATCGTTTCAACTGCCTCAGGCTGTCCCGGATAGGTATCCGGAGGGATCACTATCGGCGCGTAAAACGGACAGCTTGCCATTATCGTATCCCTGAGCTCTCCGTCAATGGGGATCAGATATACGCCGTTTGTCGTTGCCAGCTCAGTGATCGCGGATGTGGGTGCCCCCGCTACGATAAATGCCGCATCGATCTGTCTGTCCTTAAGCGCTTCCTTGCTGTCGTCAAAGCTCTGGTACTGCGGCTTGATATCATCTACCGTAAGGCCCGCCCCTTCAAGCACATCCACCGCATTAAAATACACTCCGGAGCCGGGAGCGCCGATCGAAACGCTTCTTCCCTTCAGATCGCTTACGCTCTTTATTTCCTCATTCATGGTAATAAGCTGGACGGTTTCGGCATACAGTGCCCCGAGTACGCGGAAATCCCTGCATGGTCCGTCCGTTTCAAAGGATTTGCTGCCTTCCCACGCATAATTCATGACATCAGACTGTGTAAAGCCCAGCTGATAGTCCCCGTCTCCTATACTCTGGATATTGGCTTTGGAAGCAGCCGTGGAGACCGCCGTCACGTTATAATCGGTGTTGTTTTTCATGTACTGGGCAAGAACTCCTCCGAAAGCGTAATATGTTCCGGCCGTACCGCCGGTCCCCATCATCATACGCTTGCCCCCGCAGCCGGAAAGTACGATCGTACAGGCAGCGATCAGCAAAAAGCTTATTACCCGAAGCATTCGTTTTTTCATAGTAACCTCCCTGAAAATCCCACAATCAGAACCGTCAACCCTGCTCTATTATCTTCATGACTATGTCCGCACAGAGCGGAATGCTTACCTTTCCGACGTCAAAGCAGACCGTATAATTTGATGCGTCGGAAATCTCATAGCCGGTATACTGTTTATAAAAGGTGCTTCGAAGACTGTCGCGTCTTTCAACGTACTTTTCCAGCTTTACATCCCCGTTTTCGTTAAGCTCCTCCGCTCTCTTAAGCTTCATTTCCATCGGAGCGTACAGATAGATGCTGACCGTCTCTATCCCCGCCTCCTTAAGTATATAATTGGCGCATCTCCCCACCATGATGCAGGGCTTTTCGGCCATTTTCAGTATCACCTTTTTTTCCGCGTCAAAGATCGCATCATGAGAGCTGTTGTATGATACAGCACTGTTGAGGATATTGTTGATCACTCTGGACGGTACGCTCATTTCCTCGCCTTCCCTCTCAACCTCTTCCTTTTCATACCCGCTTTCCTCGACGGTTTTTGTAACAAATTCCCTGTCATAGTAAGGGATACCGAGCCTTTCCGATAAAACAGCCGCCAGGGTCCTTCCTCCTGCCCCGTATTCTCTGTTGATCGCGATCACCGGGATTTTTTTGTCCTGCATCTTATGACCTCCTTTTATCGATGTTATCTTCCTTTAACTGCGCTTAGGTACGAACTTTAGTTCGTGCCGATTCGGTTCGTTTTTACGAACTGAATCATTTCTGCTCAAATAATAAACAACGTCCAATCTCCGATTTCTACTGTTTTTTCAGCTTTCTTTTTACCTGGAAAGCCCTTTCCAGAATCTTTTCCTTCCATTCATCATCCGGAGCTTCAAGCTGAAACGCTTCAAACCCGAACTCTCTCCCATAGGTGCATATGACCGACTCATCATCGACATGCAGCGATATGCCGTAGTGGCTGGGTACTTTCTGAGGCAGCGTCTCCGAATGACCTTTCTGTACCTCGTTCAGGTGGCGCGTTCCGTTGATTATACCGTCAAAACGGACCCCATAAAGTAAAAACAGCGTGCGGATATACCGCTCCGATCTGAAGGATGAGGTATATACCCAGACCTCGTATCCCAGATCCCTTAGGGCTCTGATAAGCGCCGGAGCGCCCAGACGCAGCCGCTCTATAAATATTTTATTAAAAGGGAAGATAAGCTCCGGCTCCGTCTTATGCGTTTGCGGAGATACAAAAAGCACCTCGTCGAGGTCAAAGGACACCCGCATCTCATGATTATTATTTTTTTTCATCACCGGCATGGAATCCTTTCACAACATCCATTATTTCGCTCGACCAGTCCCTGGCATTCCCGTTTAACGCATAATATTCCGGGTTGTTTTGGGCCAGAAGTACCGAATCGTTATCAATATGCAAAGTTGTCTTATATTTTCCTGAGAGAATAGACCCGAATTTTTTCTGCATCTGCGATCTTTTTCTCATACCCGTAATAGCGCCGTCGATAACCGCCGAGTAATGTCTGAATAACAGCTTCACATCGTCATAGGAATAGTAATTTGCCGAATACACCCAGATATCATAGCCCTCCTGCTTCAGGAAATAGAACAGCGCCGGTACACCAAGCCTGATCCTTTTGTGAAAACGCAGATTATAGGGAAACCTGAGAGGCTTTTCCAGAAACGGATCATCGGGCGAGCGAAGAAGAACCTCATCCAGATCAAATACCGCCCTTTTATCATGATCCGATTCATTAATAATTTTTCTGATATCCATTCCCTGGGCAAGATTTACGATCTTTATCGGTATTTTTTTGATACCCATCCTTAGCGCCGCCGCCCAGCGATGATGGCCGTTTATTAAAAGATATCCTTTAGGACGCATTTTTTCAACAATGAGTGGTTCGTCAAGAACAGGCTGATCCTTTCTCTGGGCGTCCCTGATCTTATCCTCATATCCTGATATGATGCCGTAATTTGGGCCGATACCGCTCATACAGAATTCATCTTCGGCATTTGGCAGAAGGATCTCCGGAGAAGCCTGCGTTTTCAACAAACGCTCTGCAAGAGACGCCTTAACGGGGAAATAAACTCCCCTTTGCTGTTCCAGCTTTTCCCGCAGTGTTGCTTCAAACCTTGTTTCCGCCATTATCCTTCCTCTCCATCCGTACTTAAGGGAAACGCCGGGCAAAGGCGTTTCCAAAAAAATACAAGCGTTTAAAGGTTACAATGTTCCTGTACGTAAAACCTTTCAACGCTTGTATCATACTATAATTCATCTTATCAGGCAAGTGGCGCTATGAAGACTTGAGCATATCAAAAAGGCTGAGCTGATTGGTATCCGAAAGCCCTTTCAGAATTTCAAGCCTGCTCATGGTCTCAAGTACCGTCTGATTGACCCCCGTCCTTTCCTGGAAATCCTGTTTCGACAGGAATCCACCGTCAAGGCAGGCGTTATATACCGCATCCGAAGCCTTGTCGCCCAGACCGTCTATCGAGTCAAAGGACGGCATGATCTTTCCGTCAATAACCTGGAACCTGTGAGCCTTCGCCACTTTCAGATCTATAGGCAGGAACTCAAAGCCTCTCGCGTACATTTCCTGGACGAGCCTCATATCCTTAAGCTCGTTTTGCTCCTTGGGGGACAGTTCATCCTCCCTGCTTTTGTATTCTCTTATATACTGTTCCACCTTAGCCCTTCCGAAGCACATTTTCTCATAATTAAATGCCTTTGCTCTTATAGAAAAGAAAGCGGCATAGTAGGCAAGAGGATAATTGGCCTTATAATATGCTATCCTCCACGCCATCATGACATAAGCCGCCGCATGGGCCTTCGGAAACATATACTTTATCTTGTTGCAGGACCAGATGTACCAGTCAGGAACCCCTGCCTGCGTCATGGCCTCCTCCCATTCCGGGGTAAGACCTTTTCCCTTCCTGACCTTTTCCATGATATTGAAGGCAAGGCTGCTTTCGAGTCCTTTGTTTATCAGGTAGACCATGATATCGTCTCTCGTGCAGATAGCCGTTGAGATCGTGGCAGTCCCCTCTTTGATGAGCTTCTCTGCATTGCCGAGCCAGACATCTGTTCCATGGGCAAGCCCCGCTATCCTCACAAGATCGGAAAACGCGGCAGGCTTCGTATCTATAAGCATCTGCATGGCAAAGTCCGTGCCGAATTCGGGGATGCCCAGGGTTCCGAGCGCGCATCCCCCGATATCCTCAGGCGTGATCTTAAGCGCGCTTGTGTTCTGAAACAGCGACATCACGATCCTGTCATCGAGCGGTACCGTCGTAGGGTCAGTATCAGTCAGATCCTGAAGCATCCTTATCATAGTCGGGTCATCGTGTCCGAGAATGTCAAGCTTTAAAAGATTATGATCGATCGAATGATAATCAAAATGGGTGGTCACTATATCCACGTCTTTATTTGCGGGACGCTGCACGGGAGTAAAAGTATCTATCTCCTCTCCCAGCGGAAGTACAATGATCCCCCCCGGATGCTGGCCGGTCGTCGAGTGAATTCCCGTACAGCCCCTTGCTATACGGTCTATCTCGCATCCCCTCTTATGGATATTCTTTTCCTCATAGTATTTTCTCACATATCCGTAAGCGGTCTTATCCTGGACTGTTTCGATCGTACCTGCCTTGAAGGTCTGCCCGTCTCCGAAGATGACTTCCGTATATTTATGGGCCTTGCTCTGATATTCGCCCGAAAAGTTCAGATCTATATCAGGTTCCTTGTTTCCCTTGAACCCAAGGAAGGTTTCGAAAGGAATATCAAACCCTTCCTTTGAAAGCGGTTTCCCGCATACCGGGCATGCCTTATCCGGCATGTCGCAGCCGGCCCTTCCGGCATAAGCCCTGACTTCCTCTGAATCAAAGTCCACATAGTGGCAGCTGTTACAGAGATAATGCGGCGGAAGGGGATTGACCTCGGTGATCCCGGCCATCGCCGCCACGAAGGACGATCCCACCGATCCCCTTGATCCCACGAGATACCCGTCTTCAACGGACTTCCATACCAGCTTCTGCGCGATTATGTACATCACTGCATAGCCGTTTGTGATGATGGAATTAAGCTCCTTTTCCAGCCTTGTTTCAACTATTTCCGGAAGCTTTTCGCCATAGATCTCATGGGCCCTGTTATGACAGATGTTTCGGAGGATCTCGTCGGAATTTTCTATGACGGGAGCACATTTATCAGGTCTTACCGGCTCTATCCTGTCGATCATGTCCGCGATCTTATTCGTGTTTTCAACGACTATTTCATATGCCCTCTCAGGTTCGAGATAGTAAAACTCCTTAAGCATCTCCTCAGTCGTCCTGAAAAAGAGCGGTGCCTGCTCGTCGGCGTCCTTAAAGCCCTTCCCCTTCATGATTATCCTTCTGTATATCTCGTCTTCGGGATCCAGAAAATGCACGTCGCAGGTTCCCACAACCAGCTTGTTATGCAGATCGCCAAGCTCCACTATCCTCTTATTGATCTCCTCGATATCCCTGTAGGAATGGATTTCCTCATGCTTTGGGCTGTCTATCATAAAGGCATTGTTGCCGAGAGGCTGGATCTCCAGATAGTCATAGAATCTTACGATCCTGTCTATCTCATCCTCACTCTTCCCTTCAAGTATAGCACGGTAAAGCTCCCCCGCCTCACAGGCGGATCCGATGATAAGCCCCTCTCTGTATTTGTTTATAAGGCTCTTCGGTATTCTCTGAACCTTACTGAAATACTTAAGATGGGAAAGAGAGACCAGCCTGTAGAGGTTTATCCGTCCGATCTCGTTCTTTGCAAGGATTATGACATGATAAGCATGCTCCTTTTTGATCATCTCGGGCGACAGTTTCGCCGCTTCGTCTATCTGCTCAAGAGTCGTGATGCCCTTTTCTTTAAGCATCGGCAGAAGCTTTAAAAAGATCTCCGCCGTCGCTTCCGCATCCTCGACAGCCCTGTGATGATTTTCAAGCTTTACATTAAGCGCCTTTGCGACATGGTCAAGCTTATACTTTGACAGTTTGGGCAGAAGAAGCCTTGACAGGCCTACCGTGTCCACATAGGAAAAATCAAAAAAAGCCCCGATCCTTTTACACTGTTCCCTTATAAACCCGGTATCGAAGGAGGCATTATGCGCAACCAGTACAGAGCCTTTGGCAAACTCAAGGAACCGGGTCAATACTCCGGTGATAAAATCGGCATCTTCAACCATTTCATCTGTGATCCGAGTCAGCTGCGTTATCCTGTAAGGGATGGGACGTTTGGGATTGACGAATTCGGAAAACCTGTCTGTGACAGAGCCATCCTCTATTTTTACCGCGCCTATCTCTATGATCTCATCTGCCGCTGCAGAGCGGCCGGTTGTCTCTATATCAAACACGACAAAGCAGTCGTTAACGGTATGATCCTTCGGTTCTGTACAGATTTCTGCCGTATCGTCTACCAGATACCCCTCCATTCCGTAGATGAGCTTGAAATCCGGATACTTTTTTGATACATCTCCCATGATGTGATAAGCGTCTGTAAATGCCTGGACGACTCCATGGTCCGTGATCGCAAGAGCTTTATGTCCCCAGTCGGCAGCCCTCCATATAATGTCCTTTACATCGCTCACCCCGTCCATATCGCTCATCTTTGTATGGCAGTGAAGCTCGACGCGTTTATCCAATGCATCATCAAAGCGCTCATTTCCTTTTCCGTCCATATGAGCCTTCATGATACCGTAAACACGTCTTATGCAATATTCCCCTGTTCTGTTATCGAGATCCGATTCTCCGCAAAGGGTGATAAATGCTCCGGGCTGCAGATAGGAAAACAGCTTTTCCTCTTCATCCTCAGACGGAAACATTCTGCAGGATATCGTATCGGTATAATCCGTGATGTCGAACATGACCATGAGCTTTTCGGTTTTTGTTATCCTCTTCTCTAACCGGATCACCTCGCCTCTTATAGTCACACGGCCCGAATAGTCTTCAGTATCAGATATCGATATGCAGGGCTCATTGATCTCCTTTCCGTATATGACATCCGGATTGTTTGAAGTCCTGCTTCTTCTCTGGAATTTTACTGATTTTTGGCTTACATAACTCTTGGAAGTATTCTTACCGGAAGTCTCCGCTTTTTTCTTCTTTTCTCCACCGGCTTCCGTTACGGGCACGGGATTCGTCAAAAGATCACCTGATCCCGGTTTTATTACCTCATCGGGATCACCTGCGCTCTCCGGCTTATCCGCCGTCTGTCCTTCGTGACCATTCTCCCCGTTCATTCCTGAGAGGGTCTGTTTTATTAAGATCCTCTCGGCTCTCTCCCTCTCCTCCCTTGATATATAGCCCTTACGTTTCGGCAGGTCTTTGTATTCATAATCTACCGTTACATTGATATTAAATCTTTCTAAGAACACATCCTCGAGAAATCCGCTGATCTGCTTTTCGATAAAATCCTGAATAAAGTTTCTGTCTGCGGAAATAACAATATGATTATCTTCTGAAACAGAAATACCGCAGGCCTTCAGGGCTGCGTAGACAAACCGGTTATTAGATTTAAGCTCTTCAAACAGGCCATCCCTGTATTCACTGAAAATACTGCTTAGATCATACCGGTCTGAAAGTTCAAAGCGCTCAAAAATAAAGACTTCTGTCTCGGAGTTTGAAAACAGTTGTCTCTTTATCTCCTTTTCAACTTTGATTATCTGAGGCTTTGTAAGAATATGGCCGCTTGCAAGATATATCTTCAGCCTGTTTTTAGATTTATTGTGTACGATATGCTCAATAACAGTATCTTCAAACAGGGAGGAAAGCTCTTCATTCAGCTTAAGAGTTGTAAAGGCATCAAAGAACTTTCTCTCCTTCTCATTTTTAACGTCCATAACAGATATATACTCCCCTGTATTACTATTTCCTATATGGCATTCCATGTGTCGAGCTCATGCTTTAAGGCAGGCAGCAGTTCATCCTCCTTAAGCTTCTTAATTATCTCACCCTTCTTTATAAGGAGGCCTTCCCCCTTGCCTCCTGCTATCCCGATATCCGCTTCCCTGGCTTCTCCGGGGCCGTTAACCGCACACCCCATGACCGCAACCTTTATATCGAGGTCATAGTTTTGCACAAGCTCCTCGGTTTTTTTCGCAAGGCTTATAAGATCTATCTGGGTCCTTCCGCAGGTAGGGCAGGAAACGATCTCCACGCCCCCTTTCCGCAGGTTAAGTGTCTTTAATATCCGTTTGGCGGAAATTATTTCCTCTATCGGATCTCCGGTGAGCGAAACCCTTATGGTATCACCTATGCCTTCATAAAGGATGATACCTATCCCCACAGCGGATTTTATATTTCCGAGGTTCACCGTGCCCGACTCGGTTATCCCGACGTGCAGCGGATACCTGCAGATTGGGGCAAGCTTCTTATGGGCTTCTATGCTCATCAGCACATCGGAGGATTTTATACTGACCACAAGATTGTCATAATCGAGAGCCTCTATCATCCTTACCTTGTCCATTGCGCTCTCGACTATTCCTTCAGCGGTCACACCACCGTATTTTTCAATGAGCCTCTTTTCAAGGGATCCGCTGTTTACTCCGACCCTTATCGGAATATCTCTTTCCTTCGCGGCCTTAACGACAGCCCTTAAATTCTCCTCCCCTCCGATATTTCCGGGATTTATCCTTATTTTGTCTGCCCCGTTATTTATCGCCTCTATCGCCATCCTGTAGTCAAAATGAATATCTGCCACAAGAGGTATGTGTATCCTTTTTTTGATATCTTTTATCGCCTCGGCGGAAGGCCTGTCCGGCACCGTGCACCTGATGATGTCACAGCCCGCATCGGAAAGCTCATTGATCTGTTTTACGCAGCCTTCTATGTCATCGGTCTTTGTATTGGTCATCGACTGGATAAGTATGGGATTGCCACCGCCGATGACCCTGTCTCCGATCCTGACTGTCTTCGTATTGCTTCTGAAACTCATGTGCGCTGCCCCCTTGAATGCCGGTTCAAAAAAACTGCCTTAAGAGGCAGTCTGGTTAAGGATACTTTGATTTGTGCCGCAATTTTTAATAAACCACTTTGTTACGGCCGGATTCCTTTCCCATATAGAGCTTTTCATCGGCCTTTTTTATAGTCTCGTCTATATTCTCATTAAGGTTGTGTTCTTCCAGCCCGAAGGTCATCGTTATCTTGAATTCATGTTCCGCAAACTCAAAATTTTTCTTTTCTATGATATTTCTGAGATTCTCAAGATCAACATAAGCATTGTCGGCATTACCGTGAATAAAGACGAAAAGGAATTCCTCACCGCCCCATCTGGCAGCATATCCCTTAGGCTCCATAAAGCTCTCAAAAAGGGTGGAGAGCTCTTTAAGCACATAGTCTCCGCAGTCATGCCCCCTTGAATCGTTCACTTTTTTAAAGAAATCTATGTCTCCCATGGCTACGGACATCATATCATCGCCGGATGACATCATCGGGAGGGTTTCTTCGATAATGCTCAACATATTACGACGGTTCATAAGGCCTGTAAGAGGATCTGAACCGGCAAGCTTCTTAAGCTGGATATTATATTGATAAAGCTTATACTCCGTCCTCGCAAATTTACTGGCAAAGCTGTACCCGACAGACATGACGAGCCCTGCAAAGGTCAGGATATTTAAGGCATAAACAAATTCCGGAGCCCCGAAATATCCTATCTTTCCTCTTCTCCCAAAAGCAAGCATTATAAGAACGGTAACATTGGATAAAGCCGTCACTGCCTGGAACCTGACGCTCATCCTGGTATAAAAGAAAAAAGCCAGTATGTTGAAATAAAGATAAGCATGAAAGTAGGAGCCCCAGGAGTAAAGACAGGTACCGACGGTGGCGAGAGTTAAAAGAATAAGCTCCATAAGCCACAGCGCCTGGGAAACAGAACCTGCATATGTTATATAGAACGCATAGCATAAAGTCGCTAATATTCCGAAATACAGCGCCATTATGGAATAATCTCCCCTGAAAATGGAATACAGGGAAAGCAATACCATATTTATGGACACAAAAACAGAGGATGATCTTATCAGCACCGCCAGAGTCTTTGATTCATCCTGAGCCTTCGTTTCACGATTTATAACATTTGTGATCTTTCTGAAAAAACTGGGCATTATCAGATCCCCTTAAAATCCCCCTGCACCGGTCAACAAAGCCGTATGATCGGCTATTTAGACAATCATAACACATAAAACCTTATTAACACCGGTTATCGATAATCCCTCGATAGGAATATTAACAAAAAAATGAAAAAAATGCAATAAAAAACAACCCGGGAACAATCATATATTATTTCCGGGTTGTTTAAGTCATCAGCTTTGATAAACCGTTAAATTCCGCCTATTTATTCATCTGGGCGGCAACCTCGGCTGCGAAATCCTCGTTTTTCTTTTCGATCCCTTCACCGGTCATGAAACGGGTGAAGCCCTTGATCTTTATGTTTGCCGACTGAGCCTTCGCGACCTCCGCGATATACTTATCCACGGTCTGCTTTCCGTCTTCTGCCTTAACATATACCTGATCGAGAAGCACAAAATCCTTGAGTTCCTTGTTAATACGCCCCTGAATCATTCCTTCGATGACCTTCTCAGGCTTAGAGGACTCCTTGGGATCGTTCATGATCTGAGCCTTTAATATCTCCTTCTCCTTATTGATGAAATCGGGGAGTACTTCGCTGCGGTCCGTAAACTTAGGATTCAGGGCAGCTATCTGCATAGCAAGGTTCTTGCCCATTTCCTTAACGGCATCATTAACGACATCGCTCTCTACATCAACCAGGACACCGATCTTTCCGCCTGCATGGATATAGGAAACGATAATGCCACCCTCTTCTTCCATTTTCCTGAAGCGGCGGATATTCATGTTTTCACCGATTATCGATATCATGGAAGAGAGCTTTTCCTTCACCGTCATTGAGGTATCCAGTTTCCATGGTTCCTCAAGGAACGCATCCATATCAGACGCTTCCGTATCCAGTGCCTGTTTTGCCACCTCTGCTACAAATCCGCGGAATTTCTCGTTCTTTGCAACGAAATCCGTTTCCGCGTTAACCTCAACGATAACAGCCTTCTTATCATCATCTGAAAGGCAGGTATCAACGATACCCTCGGCTGCTATCCTGCCGGCCTTTTTCTCAGCGCCCATAAGGCCCTTCTTACGAAGAAACTCTATCGCGGCTTCCGTATCGCCGTCAGTTTCCGTAAGCGCCTTCTTGCAATCCATCATTCCGGCGCCGGTTATCTCTCTTAACTCCTTTACCATAGAAGCTGTAATGTTTGCCATTTTTATGCCTCCTCACTCTCTGCCGCTTCTTCCTCTGCGGCTATTTCCTCTATATCCTTCGGGGCTTCCTCTGCTTCGTCAGCTGCGTTCTCTTCGGGAGCGGCTTCTTCCGCTTCAGTCTCCGCTGTCTCGCCCTGGTTGGCTTCCACAACTGCATCCGCCATCTTTGACACAATGAGCTTGACTGCTCTGATAGCATCATCATTTCCGGGGATAACATAGTCGAGCTCCTCCGGGTCGCAGTTTGTATCAGCGATACCTATGATCGTGATGCCTAAGGATCTTGCTTCCTGTACGCATATATGTTCCTTTTTGGGATCTACAACAAAGATAGCATCGGGGATCCTCTTCATCTCCTTGATGCCCCCGAGGTTCTTCTCGAGCTTTTCAAGCTCCTTCCTGAGCTTAATAACTTCTTTCTTGGGCAGGACATCAAACGTACCGTCCACAGCCATCCTCTCGATATCCTTAAGCCTCTTCACGCGGCTCTGGATGGTTTTGAAGTTGGTCAGCATACCGCCGAGCCATCTCTCGTTAACATAGAACATGTTGCAGCGCTCAGCCTCGGTCCTGACCGCGTCCTGTGCCTGTTTCTTCGTTCCCACAAAGAGAACGATACCGCCCTGTGAAGCTATATCGGCTACCGCATTATAAGCATTGTCTATCATGCCGACAGACTTCTGAAGGTCAATGATATATATGCCGTTTCTCTCGGTATAGATATATGGCGCCATCTTGGGGTTCCATCTTCTGGTCTGATGCCCGAAATGAACGCCGGCTTCAAGCAACTGCTTCATTGAAATAACACTCATTTTTTTCCCTCCGTTTGGTTATTCTTCCGCATACATCATCCCAAAGGGTAATCGTCCAAAGAGTCCGCTAAGCAGACTTATTATCCGGTCACCGCCCTTTGGCTCAGTATGCGTGCTTTTTGCAACTTGTATAATATAACATAACAATCTTTTAAATACAAGATAATTCTATGGCAAAACCTGCCAAAATCTCTAAAGGATCGTTTTAAGCATGTTTCCGTGTTTTAAGCTTTTGCAATCCTGTCCTACTTGCCAAGATACTTAACAAGGATCTCGTCATAGATGCCGTTTTCCTTGATATTCTTAAGGCCGGCGTTAAACATATCGATCAGTTCCTGATTATCGGCATTAAAGATCGCAAAACCGTATTCCGTCGGATCATTGCCGGTACCGTCCACAATCTTCATGGCAAGGCCGCTGTCCTTTATGTTTGCGGCCATGATGGGCGTATCATCAAAGCAGGCCGCTACCTGGCCGCCTGTTACCGCAGTATACATTGTTGGTGAATCCTCAAAATAGGTTACACTAAAGCCATATTCCCCGGAAAGGCTCTGTGCATAGGATGCGCTCATGGTTCCGGTCTTTGCGGCAACAGATCCGCCCCTGAGGCCGTCAAAGCCGGTGATATCCGAGTCTTCAGCCACAGCCATGCACTGGTTTGCGTCATAATAGCCGTCCGAGAAGATCCATCCGGATCCTTTTCTCTCCTCCGTAATGGAAGCTCCCGCGATCATACCGTCGACCTGTCCGGCCTGACAGGCAGCGATGGAAGCATCCCAGCCAAGAACCTGGACATTATATTTGAATCCCTGATCCTCCGCTACTGCCGCAAGGATATCCATATCTATCCCTACGAAGTCTCCGTTTGCATCAGTATATTCAAAGGGCTTGAACGAGGTGTCTGTAGCGATCTCCCAGACCTTGCCGGAGCCTCCTTCCGAATCATCGTCCGATGCTTCTCCACCCGGCCCGGCAGCAGACGCCGTCCCCTTCCCGCCACAGCCTGTAAGCCCCAGAAGAGCTGCCACCGTCACAGCTAAGAGCCCTGCCAAAAGTCTTTTTTTCATATATGTTATCATCCTCCTTTAAATGATGTCACATATTATCAATGCCGTCTTTTTGCATATATCCGGCCCTGTGAAGCTTTTTATTGTTATACATGAGCTTATCTGCTTCTTCGACATAATCGTTTAAACTCAGTCTGCTCTTCGGGTCGGTCAGGACAAAACCGCTGCTTATCCCCGGAGCCTCAGGCATTTTCCTCTTCTTTGCCTCCCCGGGAACAGCTCTGAGTATTTGTTCAATGAGCTGTCTGATCTCTTCCTCATTATCGGCTCGCATAAGTATGATGAATTCATCTCCCCCGAAACGGACCGGTATCGCATCTTCAGGAATACTTTTTTCTATCGCGCCGGCCACGCTCTTTATCGCATCATCTCCGCAGGCATGGCCGAAGGTATCATTAAAGTACTTCATTTTATCCATATCGATAAAGATCACGCCGAGACTTTTATTCTCATCCTGTATTTTATCGAAAAGCTCGGAGGCAAGATGATGATATCCGAGCCTGTTATAAAGCCCTGTCAGGTTATCGCGCATGGAAATCCCTGACAGCATATGATTTATGGATTCCAGTTCCCTGCCGGCAAAGAAGCTTCGCATGGCCATTGTAAGCGTATTTACTATCGGGGCTATTTTCTGTCTGTACAGGATTTCCACACAGCCCTTTATCACTACAAAACCAACTGTTGTTTCCATAAAATGAAGGGGAACATAGAGATAATCATTCCCGCCCCTTTCTGATTCAAAACAGGGAAACAGGCCGTCTATCATCTTCTTAGGATATGAAGACCCCTTATCCCTGTCCCATGTATACAAAAGCTCCATTGTGTCTGGATATCCTTCTATAGTGAGACCGGATCCTGCAGACCGGATCCTGCCCGTGTCCTGGTCGATCTCAATCTGTTTTCCGTAATCATGAAGCTTCTTATTTATGACAAGAGAGAATCCGCTGCATTCGGTCAAGGACAGGCATCCTTCAAGAGCTCCGCACATTTCCTCGATGCTCTCACATCCGGGAAGGCTGTACTGAGCCGAACACAATTGACTGTTGAAAGCCTCCGTGTTGATCTCATTATCCAGGTCGGCGGCAACTCTTTCGATAAGCATCTCCGAAGAGGGCTTTTTTGATCCTGTCGATTCTCTTATGACCACCCTGGTAGGCAGATAAAGAGTTTTGGGTACTTCCTCGCCTCTCCAGATCCTCTGCATAAGATCTATGCATTTTCCTCCCATGTCCCATCTGAACTGGTCTATAGTGGTAAGCGAGGGGGACATGACGGCGGACATATCCAGGTTGTCGAACCCGGTGATATAGCATTCTTCCGGAATTTTACGCCCCGCCCTTGATGCGGCTCTTATGACCCCGGAAGCTATCGGATCATTTGCACATATGATCGCCTGGGGAAGCTTTCCCGAAAAGCTTTCATACAGCTTTTCAAAACCATGCTCTCCGCATTCCATGGCATAGCTTTCGGAATAGATCCTGCTTTCCTCATGCGGCAGGGAATGAACACTGCAGTAATTTACAAGAGCATCAAGCCTGATACTGCTTTCATAATTATCCACAGGCCCCATTATAAACCAGAAATCGGTAAGCTTAAGATCCTTATGAAGGTATTCTATCATATCGGTCATGGCAGCGTTATTGTCTATGCCCACAAAATAAAAATCTCCTATGCGGTTTGCGATCGCCACTACGGGTTTATTACACGCAGCCGCTGAGCGTATGACATAGGAGGCGCCCCTCGCGCCATAAATATTCCGTGATGTTAAGTAGGTATTGTTTATATCTAAAAATATCCCGTCAAAATCATTAAAAACCGGAAGTTTATAGATATTATACTCTCCACAGTTATGAAGCGGATCATATTCCGCAAAGCCCGCGCTTCTGAAAATATGCATGTCGATAGGCTCATCAGACTTCTTAATAGCATCACAAAAGCCCGCGATCCTGGCATAGGTAAAGCTCCTCTTTCCGTCATCAAGAACATACATGATCCTCTTCATGACTGCGATCCTCCTTACAATCTCAGCAAATGAATTACATTTCCTCCATAACTTCTTTGATCAGGACCCTCTCATCCATAGGATATTTTTCTCCTTTTATTTCCTGATAATCTTCATGTCCTTTTCCGGCAAGGACTATGACGTCTCCTTCTCTGGCATTCTTTATGGCATATCTTATGGCTTCCTTTCTGTCCGGGATCTCGATATAACTTCCGTCAGTCTTTTCTATGCCGGTCTTTATATCCGCTATGATGTCAAGCGGCTCTTCAAACCTCGGATTGTCAGAGGTGATCACGGTAAGGTCCGCAAGCCTTCCGGAAACCTCCCCCATCTCATATCTTCTGCTCTTAGCCCTATTCCCCCCGCAGCCGAAAACACAGACAAGCCTCTTTGGATCATAAGCTCTGAGTGTGGTCAACAGACTTTCGAGAGCCATTGAATTGTGGGCATAATCTATCATCAGGGTATATTCCTCCGAAATGGGCACGAGCTCTATCCTGCCCTTGACGCTGACGTTTGAAAGAGCCCTTAGCACAGCTTCGCTTTGAGCTCCGAAATGCCTGCAGACCGCGATCGCGCAAAGAGCGTTGTAAACGCTGAATATCCCCGGGGCATTGATGAAGGCATGCATATTTACAAGTCCTTCGGTATCAAATTCCACCCCCAGTACACCGGATCGGTTTACATAATTTATGTTCACAGCCTTAAGCGAGGCATTATTCTTTATCCCATAAGTTTCCACCTCACAGGTATGCCCTTTTAAAACTTCCTCAAGATACTCGGAATCGGCATTTAAGATCCCAAGCCTGCACTGTCTGAAAAGAAGGCTCTTACAGCGCAGATAGTCCGAAAAGTCACTGTGTTCGTTCGGGCCTATGTGATCAGGCTCGATATTTGTAAAAATACCGAGTTCAAACTCTATGCCGTAAGTTCTGTGCATCATGAGGCCCTGGGATGAGACCTCCATAACCACCGCTTCGACCCCCGACTCTGTCATTCTCTTAAAGTATTCCTGGATCACGTAGGATTCAGGTGTCGTATTTAAAGCAGGTATTCTTTCATCACCGATAATGGCCTCTATGGTTCCGATAAGACCGACCTTCATTCCGGTCTGCTCAAGTATCGATTTTATAAGATAGGTCGTGGTCGTTTTCCCTTTGGTTCCGGTAACGCCGATGATCCGAAGTTTTTCGGCCGGATAGCCGAAATAAGCCGCGGAGATCAGTGAAAGGGCCTTTCTGGTATCATCGACCTTTATAAGAGCCGTTTCGGAATCCGCGGAAAGCTCTGTGTCATCCTCCTGTACGACCACTGCACAGGCTCCCGCCTCAGAGGCTTCAAAAGCCTTCGAATGTCCGTCGAAATTAGCGCCCTTTATACAAATAAAGACACAGCCCGCCTCTATCCTGCGCGAGTCATAAACGACCGCTCCGGCCTCTCTTTCGATATTTCCTCTTACCAGTTTATAATCAACTCTTTCAAGCAGATCAGCCAGCCTCATACAACATTTCCTTTCTGCGCTCAGTTACGATCCTTAGATCTTATCAATTCCTTTTTGGCACCCGGATCATGATAAAAATAAATGAAAAATGTATTCTCTGCAATAAATATATATCTAATTTATAATAACTTAAACCTTTTTTTTTAATTTCTTTCTTAATTCTTCATAATTAGAACACCAAAAAAACACATTTTCCCATTATCATACATATCAAGATAGTTGATAACACACCCACTATCTCCCCCTCATAAAAAAACAGGAGCCTATCTTTAAAAGATAGGCTTTTGTATTTCATAAGACTTTTTTATTATAGAATTTCAAAATTCCAAAACGCTCTTGACCCTGGTACGGATCTGTTCCAATTCGTTTTCAATACTGTTTCAATACTTATAATCCCTTACTACCAGCTGCACGCTTTCATTACCCATATATCTGTTAACGGATAGCTCATACATAAGCATTATTGTGTCTTTGCCTTCAAGCTCCTGTGATATCTCACAAGCATCTCCGTAGATGACAGCCTCTCTTAAGGAAGCCCAGTCGGTAAGCTTTCCATGGTCGAAAGCAGAGGCCGGCGCGACAGAAAGCCTGAGCACGTTCCTGTTTTTGCCGAGGACCTGTTTCCTATATATCACAATATCCCTTTCCACAAACAGAGGCCTGGGGTTACCTGTCCCATAGGGCTCAAGCTTCTCAAGCTCCTTTGCGAAATCAAGATCCGCCCCGGACAGCTTAAGTTGCATATCAGCCTTAAGTTTCCTTATCAGATCCCCATCGGTAAGCGTCGTATTCTCATTGAGCCTTTTTCGCAGAATTCCTACGTTCTCTTCCTTTATCGAAAGTCCCGCGGCCATTTTGTGGCCTCCGAATTTTATGAAGAGATCCTTTACGCGGCTCATCTCCTCATACATATTATAAGCCTCTACAGATCTCCCGGAGCCCTTGACTGCCTCTTCCCCCCTAGTAAGGACAAACACCGGCTTATAATACTTTTCCCTGAGCTTCCCCGCTATCAGGCCCGCCAGGCTTTCGTGGCAGTCCGGAAGGAAAATCACGAGCACCTTGTCTTTTTCATAGGACGGATCCTCATCTATCATACTGAAAGCCTTTTCCGTAAAAAGCGTCTGGATCTCCTTCCTGCTGTCATTGAGCTCCTTAAGCTCGGCGGCGATCATCGAAGCTTTGACATCATTATCCGATTCAAAAAGCCTTAAAGCTCTGTCTGCAAGATCCAGCCTTCCGGTAGCGTTGATGCACGGTCCTAAAACATACCCGATATGATAGGGAGTTATATCCCCTTTGCTGATCCCGCAGGCATTTACCAGCGCATCGAACCCGATATTATGCTTCTTTTCCATCTCTTTGATGCCAAACTTGACAAAAAGCCTGTTTTCATCGGTCAGCTCCATGATATCCCCCACGGTGGAAACCGCCGCGAATATAAGGAGCTCTGAAAGGAACTCCTCTCCTATGCCAAACCGTTCAAAGAGGACAGATACAAGCTTATAGGCCACGACCCCTCCGCAGATGCCTTCAAACGGATATCCGCAGTCTGCCTGTTTGGGATCGACCACCGCGTCGGCCGGGGGAATGATATATTTTTTTTCTGATGCGTTAAGCTCCCCTGCCCGTGCGGGCTTTGAAAAATCCCTTTGGCCGGCATCCGTACCGGCGTCAGACACTTCACCTTCATCATAAGGTACCTCATGATGATCTGTGACCACGACCTTAAGCCCCTTTTCCTTCGCATATCTGACTTCGTCAAAAGCAGCGATCCCGTTGTCACAGGTGACTATCACAGACGCCCCGAACTTAAGAGCCTCGTCTACCATGGCCCTGTTCATGCCATAACCGTCCTTTTGCCTGTCCGGAAGCCTCACCCTGATATTGCCGGAGAAATGATCAAATACCGTATTATTGTCCAGCAGCTCATGGAAGTTATGTAAACCTCCGACCGAAACTCCGTTAAAAGCGCTCCCACCGGTTTCCGAAAACGCCTTCTTTGCATAGCAGAGGGAAATGCCCTTTTTAAGTATATAAGAGGCACATACACCGTCAATGTCATAATCCCCTATTATAAAAAGCTTCCTGCCGCCTTTTACGGCGTCCGAAATAATATCCGCGGCTTTTTCGATATTCTTAAGGCCGTGGGGATCATGGGTATCTGATATATTTCCATATAAATAGGCGCATATATCGGCCTCGGAGGTGATCCCCCGGTTAACCATTATACGCGCCAGTCTGCGGGTGATCTGATGCTTTTCTGAAATAGCATCAAAATCACCCTTTATATTGCATACAGTCCAAACAGCATCACTCATTGATCTTTTCTTCTTTCTTGCCTAACCTGGTCGTAAGAAGATACCAGAACGTGCTCGCAAGGCAGACGGATGAATAGCATCCGCAGATAATGCCTGCCATAAGCGGAAGCGAGAACTCCCGGATCGAAGAAACACCGAAGATATACAGCACGAATACCATGATAAATGTCGTAAGGGATGTGAAAAGGCTTCTCGACATAGTCTGGTTGACAGCTGTATTCACAAGATTCTCAAGCCCTTCCTCTCTCTTTGCCGTCTTTAAGGATTCGCGGATCCTGTCGAAGATAACCACGGTAGCGTTGATCGAATAACCAACTATGGTAAGCATACAGGCTATGAAGGTTGACCCTACGGATACTCTTGTCACCGCATAGAAAGCAAGAACAACCAGGACATCATGCATAAGAGCCATTACGGAGCTTGCGCCGAACTTAAGATCCTTAAACCTGAACCAGATATAAAGAAGCATGCATACGATCGAAACAAGCACCGCGAATACGGCATCCGATTTCATCTCGGAGCTTATCGTCGACGAAATGGTCTCGGCAGTTATGGTTTCAGCATCCACCCCGAAATTATCCACCATGACATCGGAAAACTGTGTCCTCTCCTCTGCCGTAAGCGACCTTGTCTTAAAGATGACCTCGTTTGTGCCTGCCACCTTCTGAGACTGGACATTTGCGTCCCCTGTGATCTCTTCGATCAGAGGAACGACCTCCGAATCTATCTTCTCAAGCGTCATATCCTCTGTAAACGGTACATTTGTTGAGGTTCCCCCAAGGAACTCAAGACTGAAGTTAAGGGGGTGCTTTCCGGATGCTCCGTTAACTCCCATTACTATAAATCCGATCAGGATCACGGCTAAGGATATTCCTATGAGAACCTTTCTGTTGCCAAGGAAGTCGATCGTCTTATGAGCCCTGGCTTTTCCGTAATATTTCTCATCTTTGACCCCGAGTTCAAACAATGCATTCATCAGAGATTTCGTAACCACCATGGCAGTGAACATGGAGACAACGATACCTATTGCAAGAGTGGAAGCAAAGCCCTTTATGGAACCGGTACCGAGGACCCCGAGTACGATCGCCGCGATAAGGGTGGTGACATTACCGTCGATAATAGCGGAAAGTGCCTTTTCATAACCGGTCTTTATAGCGGATCTCACAGACTTTCCGTCAGCTATTTCCTCCCTTATCCTCGCGAAGGTTATAACGTTTGCGTCAACCGCCATACCTATTGAAAGGATGATACCGGCGATACCCGGAAGAGTAAGGGTAACGTCGAAGAGAACGATAAGAAGCATTTCCAGGATGATGTATAAACAGAGCGCAAGCGCCGCGCATACTCCCGGGATATAATAAACTATGATCATAAAGAGGACTACGACCGCAAAACCAATAGCTCCGGCCTTTAAAGAGGTCGAGATCGCTTCCGAGCCGAGCTGGGCTCCGACAACGTTTGATCTGAGTTCTTCGAGTTCTACCTTAAGTCCGCCGATCCTTATGGTGGAAGCAAGGTTTTCCGCCTCTTCAAAATCCGACATTCCGGTTATCTGAGCCTGTCCGCCGGTGATCGCCGACTGGACGTTGGGAACGGATACCGCTTCTCCGTCATAATAAATCATTATGGAATCATGATTTACAACAGCCTCTGTAGTGGCGTCGGCAAACTTCTTCGCACCTTCGTCATTAAGGGTAAGGGATACGACATATTCATTGTTACCCATATCATTTTGAGTCGTGCCCGCCTGTGCCGCCGTGACATCCGAACCTGTAAGGACTATCGAGCCCTCCTTGGTAAGCTCGTCTATGGATTTATTCAGCATATAAGCCGGCTTGCCTGACGGCAGATAGCCGCTCATCTGATAATTCGGATTATGATCGGGATCATACTGCTTTATGAAATAGAGAGAACCCGGCTTTCCCAGATCCTCAAGGACCGCATTGGCATCCTTGACTCCGGGGATCTCAATATTTATCCGGTCATCGCCTTCCTTGTAAACCTGAGATTCGGTGCTGTAGCCTTCTACCCTTCGCTGGAGCTTATAGATCGTATCGCTCATGTCCTCTGAAGAGGGAGCCTCCTCTCCAACAGCCTGATATGTGATGCTTACGCCTCCGGCAAGGTCAAGACCGAGCTTGACGTTTGAAGCCGCCCCTGTCTTTTCCGTTCCCACCCCGAAGACTACCATCAGGCAGAACAATACGGTACATACAAAGAATACTATGAGCGTGATTGCCGCATTCCGCTTTTTCATTTCAAAAATACTTCCTTCCTTTATATTAATTCGTTCACTATAAGTCCCGGCAGTAAGATCCGGTCAAAAGCCTATGTCAAATAGTACAACAGTACAATTATAGCAAGTCCGAGCAGGATTGCAAGCAAAACTCTTAAAGCTGATACAGGCGATTTCCCTCCGACCTTTCCGGACTGGCCGTTTACCATGAACTGGTAAATCTTTCCTTTGAATGTAAAGCTTGAGATCCATATGGGGAGCATAAGATATTTATATGTGATCTGGCTGTATACCGTATTCATCCTTATATTTCTGACATGATCCGCATGATGTTCGGTTCTGACCCTGGAAGAGATATTGCCCTCAAGACGCTTTTGTATAAGAAATTTGCCGGTAGTCCACGCATCCTTAAGGCCCCTGGAATAACGTTCCGCTATAAAGCCGGCCAGATACTCCGGCTTATAAGCCCTGTTATCTTCCGTATCAAAGGGCTCTATAGCCCCGAGTATGGACCTGTCATGCCTGTCAGAGCCGCAGACCAGCTGGTCATCGATGAATTCGGTATAGTTTCCGCTTGTATTATACCAGTCGGTAACCGTGGTCTCCTGTTTCCCGTTCTTCACCTTACGGTCCTTCCCATATTCCGCCCTGTAATCGGTATTGGTAAGGGTGTCGAAGGTCCAGTAGGGAAGATATACCCCCTGGAAGCTTTCAGCCTTTGCGCTCTGCTTGGCCTTCCCCGGGCAGAACCATTTTTTCTTAAGCCACTTCGTAAAATTATTTCCGGCAGTTTCCTTTGTTATCTTAAAGGGAACCACTCCTCCCGGAGCCAGCGTATCGATCCCCGAAGCCTCCATGACCTGGTTGGAACCGCAGTAAGGGCACTCGTTTGCCACATCCAGTGCGTCATACACGCTTACCGCGCCGCAGCTCTTGCAGGTAACGGTCTTCTGCTCGGTCCCCCAGTCAAAATTGCCTGTACTCTCCGCGGAAGCAAAATCCAACTCCTCGGCCTTCTCCTTTCCGGATGAAACCTCCGCCGCCGGGATCTCCTCCGTATAATCGCAGAAAGGACAATGAAGCTTAAGGATCGCCGGGTCATAATCCATGGTGCCTCCGCACTGAGGACATTTCCTGTCCGTTTCCTTCATTGTCGATGCTTTTTTCGCGTTCATTACCTGTTCGATATCAAATTCACTGCTGTCTGCCAAAGCTCCGCCTTCTTTCAAAAAACTTAAAAATGCTCAAACAGCTATTATGGTATCATAGCACCATAATATTTTGCAACAGCTTTCTTGACACGAGTATACAGGTAATGTATGATGTCCTTATATTTTTATAAGGAGTTGATTTTTTTTGGATCCGGACAGTTCATTTCATATTACGCTTCTTATAGTGCTGATCATTCTTTCAGCCTTTTTTTCTGCGTCCGAGACAGCCCTCACCACATTAAATCAGATACGGCTCAGAACCATTGCCGACGAAGGAAATAAAAAAGCCTTAAAAACGCTTGCCGTCCTGGAAAACCGTTCAAGGATGCTCTCCACTATCCTTATTATGAATAATGTAGTAAATCTGTATGCCTCCGCCCTGACGGCAGCCTTATCCATGAAGATATGGGGAAACAGCGCCGTGGCTTTGGCTACCGGTATTCTTACCATGCTGATCCTTATTTTCGGAGAGATCATCCCGAAGACATTAGCTTCCTTATACAATGAGAAATTCGCATTTGCTTTCATTGATATAATCGCTTTCTTTATCACGGTACTGACCCCGCTTGTATTTCTGACAGACAAGCTCTCGTTTCTTCTCCTTAAGCCCTTCGGTATCGATAAGGACAAGGTCCAGAACAGCCTGACCGAGAACGAGCTGCGTACGATCGTCGATGTCTCAAGGGAGGAAGGCGTTATAGAAAATGAAGAGCATGAAATGATAAATAACGTTTTCGATTTCGGGGATTCCGTCGCAAGGGACGTGATGATCCCCAGAGTGGAGATGACCTGCGTCAGTGTCGACGTTGATTATAATGAGCTCGGCAAGGTCTTTAAAGAAAAAAAATACACAAGAATGCCCGTATATGAGGATTCCACCGATAATATAATCGGTATAATCAATATGAAGGACATCCTGTTTATACGGGATATTAACCACTTCAATATCCGTTCGCTTATGCGCGAAGCCAATTTTACCTTCGAGTACAAGAAAACCTCCGAGCTCATGATCGAGATGCGGGAGAATTCCATAAGCATGGTCTGCGTTCTTGACGAATACGGCGCGACCGTCGGCCTTGTCACCTTAGAAGACCTTATCGAAGAGATCGTCGGTGATATTAAGGATGAGTTTGACGAGGATGAAAAGGAGCTTATACAGAAAGAGGATGACCGCACCTATATCGTAGACGGATCCCTTAAGCTTGATGATATCAATGATTTCCTTGAGACAGAGTTCGAATCCGAAAATTATGACTCCATAGGGGGGCTCGTGATCGAACGTCTTGAAAAACTTCCGGAGGGCGGCGAGATCGTGACGCTTGATGACGGTACCGTCCTTGAAACCATAGAAATGGATAAAAACCATATTGAAAAGATCCGCCTTACTCTTCCGGACAAAACCTCCGAAAATGAAGGCGAGCCCGAAACAGAAGCTTCGGAGCATGAAGGCTGAAATAATATCCTTACCGCGCCGATTTACGGAGAATATCGAATCATTTCCTAACCGGATATATAATATCAGACATGGATAATAATACAGAACAAAAACAAGCCGCGCAAACAGGCGCAAAAAAAACATCATCTGTCAGGGATATGACCTCAGGAAGCCCCATGAAGCTTATCCTGGGGTTTTCTGTTCCCCTTCTTTTCGGCAATCTGTTCCAGCAGTTCTATAATCTTGTGGACACCATGATAGTGGGCCGTTACCTTGGCGTAAAGGCTCTGGCCGGCGTAGGCTCCACAGGGAGCCTGAATTTCCTGATCATTGGCTTCTGCATGGGGGTATGCAGCGGTTTTGCCATTCCGGTCTCCCATTCATTCGGCGCAAAAGACGAAGCCGGTCTGAGAAAGCACCTTGTCAACGCCTATTACCTCGCGGCCGCCTTTGCACTCGTGATAACCCTGACCGTATCCCTCCTCTGCAGGAAAATGCTGATACTCATGCGCACCCCCGAAGATATAATCGATCAGGCTTATTCCTATATTTTTATCATCTTTCTGGGGATTCCGGCGACCTTCTTATATAATATCCTCTCAAGTATGATACGTGCGATAGGCGACAGCAAAACTCCTCTCTTCTTCCTGGTCATATCCTCTTTTATTAATATAGGGCTTGATATCCTCTTTATTGTCGGTTTCAAAATGGGAGTGTCGGGAGCGGCGCTCGCGACCGTGCTTTCACAGCTCATTTCGGGGATCCTGTGTATAATAGTCGTGATAAAACGGTTCCCCATCCTTCATATACGAAGAGACGAAATGAAGCCCGACAAAAGCTGTATGCACAGGCTTAACCAGATGGGAGTTCCCATGGGCCTTCAGTATTCCATCACCGCGATCGGAGGAGTTATCCTGCAGTCGAGCGTGAATACCTTAGGCTCCACTATCGTTGCCGCGATCACGGCCTCTAACAGGGTCACCATGTTCTTATCCTGCCCCTTTGATGCACTGGGAGCAACGATGGCGACCTATGGAGGGCAGAACGTGGGCGCCAAAAAGCTTAAAAGGGTGGACGAGGGACTTAAGGCCTGCAGCATACTCGGAGTAAGCTATTCAGTTATCGCTTTTCTGATACTTTATTTCTTCAGGTTCAGATTGGTGTCGCTCTTTATAGATGACGCGGCGTCAAATGTGCAAATGCTTGAGAATTCAGGCAGGTTCCTTATTATAATAGGTTCTTTCTACATACCTCTCGCCTTTGTGAATATCATCAGATTCCTTATACAGGGCATGGGCTTCCCTTATTTTGCGATACTTGCCGGTGTACTAGAGATGATCGCAAGAACGCTTGCAGGACTGCTTCTTGTGCCTGCCTTTGGTTTCCTGGGAGCGTGCTTTGCTTCGCCCCTTGCCTGGATATTTGCGGATGCCTTTCTGGTGCCTGCCTACATCCGTGTCAGAAGGAAGCTTATGAAATCGTTCAACTACGTTCAGAACAGTCCTTCCTCAAACTGATCCCTCTGCGCCGATTTGCGAAGCAAATCGTGCGCTTAGGCACGAACTTCTGTTCGTGCCGATTCGATCTACAGATCGAATCATTTCCGCTTATGCGCCGATTTACGAAGTAAATCGTGCGCTTAGGCACGAACTTCAGTTCGTGCTGATTCGATCCCTTCATTCCGACAACTGCGCTCTGGTCAGGTTTTTTACCCATTTATATTTTCTGAAGCGTACCATCACCCACGGTATCTTCCCGACCTCATCCAGGCAGGTACAGGCATAGACAAGCAGCACATGCCAGTGAAAGACAAATGCCCCGAGAAGCGCTAAGGGAATTGCTATCCCCCACATACAGACGGCGAGGCTGTACATATCAAAAACAGTATCTCCCCCTCCGTCAAGGATCCCGTTGATCGTAACGGTATTGACACAGCGTCCGATCATATAAACAGCCATAATGACCATCATTCCGGTCAGGTAACCCCTTGCGTCATCCGAAAGGATCACCATTCTGACAATAAAAGGGGTAACTGCAAGAACAAGCGCCGTCGATCCAAACCCAATAAGGAATGACAGGTTTTTAAGCTTAATCCCGTATGCTTTCCCGCGCTCCAGTTCCCCGGCGCCAAGTTCATTTCCTACCATTATGCCTGCGGCGCCTGCTATGCCGTTGCATGCGCAGCATATCAGATCACGCACTACAGCTGCCACTGAATTTGCCGCGGCGGCATCCACCCCAAGATGTCCCATGATAGCCGTATATGAGGTAAAGCCTACGCCCCAGAAAAGCGAACCTCCCATAAGGGGAAGACATTGCCTGAAAAAGTCACGTGAAAGCAGCCGGTTTCTTACAAAAAGACGTGACAACACCGGCCTGAAATAGCTTTTCTTAAACGACAGGCCGATACAGAGCCCCAGTTCGATCACTCTCGAAAGCGTGGTCGCAAGCGCGGCGCCACGTGCCTGAAGCCTCGGCGCTCCCAAAAGACCGAAGATAAAAACAGCATTTAATATTATATTCGATATTACGGCACAGGAGCTTATCCAGGCGCTCGGCTTCACATGCTCGGTAACTTTCATCATGGCCAGATAACATTGGGATATGCCCGTCAGAAGGTACGACCATCCCGCAATGCGAAGATAAGAACTTCCGATAGCGATCAGGATCTCGTCATGTGCAAAAATATGCATCAAAAGTCCCGGAACAAACTCACAGGCTGCGCAGAACAGTAAGGATAGCGCTCCGGAAGTTCGCAGCATAAGATGAAAAAGCAGCTGCATGGTCTCTTTGTCACCTTTTCCCCAATACTGGGCCCCGAGGATCGAACCTGCGGCCGTTATCGCCATA
This sequence comes from Lachnospiraceae bacterium, assembly GCA_024684065.1. Next base: position 9,231 of record JAIKXO010000229.1, on the reverse strand, counting down.
ATGAACATATTCTGGACAAACTGTATCTGCGTGGCAAGTGAAACCGCAGTCATTTCTTCCTGCGCTATCCTCCCCAGCATAAGGGCATCCGCCGCCGCAACCGAAGCTAACATCAGGCTCTGTATCATTATCGGCAGGGATATCTGCCAGAGTTTTTTATAGAATTCTCTGTTATCAATAGTCTGCATTTTCTGTTCTCCGTTTGTACCGGCGCTGTCATTTCGGGTAATCAGGGATCGGGGCAGTATAAAGCCCGACCCACTCTTTAAAGCTTAAACCCGCTTCCTACAAACTGAGCGACGTCCCGTCCGGTATCATCGGTTACGTCAACATTTATAACGATGGTCCTCGAACCGTCTTTTTTGCACTCTGCCCTGGCATACAGTTTTGTGCCTTTAGGGGCGCTCAGATAATTGATGCTTACCTGCTGGGCGACAGTCGGCATATGTATATTGTTTGAAAGTGATGCAAAAGCAAGATCGGCAAGCGTGAACATTACTCCGCCCATTATCCCGCCATTGGCATTCTTATGGTTTTCATTTAAATCCACACTGCATACCGAATAGTTTTCCGTAAGCTCATCAAGCCTCATGCCTGCCAGTGTTGCGAACCTGTCGCCTTTAAAATATTCTCTTGCTTCTTCCGTGGTCTGGAATGTTGCCATGATGATTCTCCTCCTCTATTGAAAGGGGTTTTTGCCCCTGAAATATCTGACATACCCTCGTCAGAGTCGAGGGCTCTCTGAAAAAGGGCTGCCACTGAAAAGCCCCTCTTAGGCATCGATTACCCTTTACCGGCTTTTAAGGATCAGGAAAGCCCCTTCTCCATACACCCTGTAAGTTATAAATGCCGTTGATCATACAGTTAAAGATTATATACTACCGACTGAATAATTTCCATAGACATTATAAGATTCAGCATCATCGGAATGACTGATTGGTGCAGTGACCCATATCCGGGATTCTTGCCTGTTCTTATAATGAGATCTTCTTTTCCTGTACATATCCTGATCCGAAACATTGACTAAAAGACTGAATCACTGTATTATCAGAATACACGGTAAGGTTACCGGGAAACGGATATTTATTGTATTTCCGGGAAAGAGGAAATGATTCGATCTTTAGATCGAACTTATTCGACATTTGCTAAAGCAAATGCCGAATTTATTCGGCACGAACTGAAGTTCGTGCCTGAGCGCACGATTTGCTCCGCAAATCGGCGCAGAATAGGAAATGATTCGATCTAAAGATCGGACTTATTCGGCACGAACTGAAGTTCGTGCCTGAGCGCACGATTTGCTCCGCAAATCGGCGCAGGAAGGAGGATTTTACCATGAAAAAAATGACTGTTAAACGCACCGTCGGCATACTGCTCTCCATGATCGCTGTAACAGCTCTGACTGCCTGTGTGCCCGTAAGCCCCGTAAATCAGAGCGCGGCCCAGCCTGCCCCAGAGGAAAAAAAGACTCTCCATATCGGAATCGAGCTTGCCTATCCGCCCTTTGACTATAAGGATGAAAACGGTGAACCGACCGGAGTAGATGTTGATCTTATAAAGGATTTCGGAACGGAATACGGATATGACATCGTAATAGACGACACGTCCTGGGACGGACTGATCCCCGCTCTTCAGACTGGAAAAGCGGATGCCGTGATATCGGCCATGTCAATCACCGAGGAACGTGATAAGCTTGTGGATTTTTCGGATGCGTACGCCCTCGCAAAGATCGCGATCTTAGCTTCTGCCGGTTCGAAGGCGGAAACCGATGCTGACTTTGATTCACCTGAAATAACTATTGCGGTAAAAAGCGGGACTGTAGGTCATATCTATGCGGAAGAATTCTTCCCTCAGGCAACGCTTACCGTACTGAGTGATGAGAGCGCATGTATAAACGAGGTTCTCCAGGGAAAGGCTGACGGGTTCATCTATGATGAGCTGACCTGCACAAACTACCATGATGATAATCCTGACAAGACCAAATGTATCTCACTTTCCCATGCCGAGACCGGCGGATGGGGAATCGCGGTCGCGGAAGGAAATACAGAGCTTACGGATCAGCTCAATGCTTTCATAAAAGACTACTATCAAAGCGGAAAGCTTGATGAGCTTGGCGAGAAATATATGCCCGGTAAAAAACAGGAATTTGAAGAAAACGGATTTCAGTGGTTCTTCGACCTTGATGAACAGTATTAATGAAGCTCTCTGATATTTTCATCTCAGTAAAAAATGAGAAAACTCCTGCATGGAAGGCGGCTTTTAACTATGCGGTCATCATCTCGGCTGCTGTTCTTCTTGTGACCGTTTCGCTTAAACGGATCAATGTCAGCCTTGATTATTCCTTCCTGGCCGAGGTAAAACGCCGTCTTCTGCAGGGCTTTAAGATGACCCTGGTTTTAAGCGCCGCAAGTCTTTTTTTCAGCCTTCTTATCGGCATCGTAAGCGCGGTTTCACAAAACAGCCGGGTTCTTCTGCTGCGTTATTTTTTCTCGGCATATGTAAAGCTTATACGCGGAACTCCGCTTCTTGCGCAGATATATCTTTTTTTCTATATCATCGGGACCGCCTGGGGTATAGAAAACCGCCTTGTGTCCGGTATTTGTATCCTTTCCGTCTTCGAGGGAGCGTACATATCTGAGATCATACGCGGCAGTTATCTTTCCATGGAAAACAAGCAGATCGAGATCGGTATAGCCATCGGACTTGACAGAAAAGGCATCATAAGGGAGATCATCCTTCCTCAGATGCTCTCGCGGACGGTTCCAGCGCTGACCGGACAGTTTGCTTCCATCATCAAGGACTCCTCACTCCTTTCCGTTATCGCGGTCACGGAGCTTGCACAGACCATGCGGGAGATAAGCTCCTTAAACTTTAAGATGTTTGAGTGTTATTTTCTCCTTGCTGCCCTGTATCTCCTCTTAACGCTTCCCGTCACTTATTTCAGCGAATGGCTTGAAAGGAAGTTTGGCTATGAAAATTAAGCTGGAAAAGCTCACAAAACGCTTTGGAGAACACACCGTGCTCGATGCCGTCGATTACGAGGATGATTTTAACACTCTTGCGATCATCGGATCCTCCGGCGGCGGAAAATCCACGCTTCTTCGCATTTTGGGTGGGCTGCTTGAGCCGAGTTCCGGAAAAGCCGAGCTAAACGGACTCTCCCCCTACGGAAACGGCGGGGGTGCAAAAAACGATTCTATGATGCGGCTTTCCTACCGGAGACAGCTGGGTTTCGTTTTCCAGCAGGAAGGCCTTTTAAAGCACCTGACAGCCATAGAAAATATCACCCTGCCGCTTATAAAGGTACACGGCATCGGAAAAAAAGAGGCAAGAGACCGGGGCATGGAGCTTCTATCCCGTTTCGGTCTCAGTAAAGAAGCCGATAAATACCCCTATGCCCTTTCCGGCGGACAGGCCCAGAGGATCGCTATCGCCCGGGCCATCGCCCCGAACCCTTCCCTGATCCTTTTAGACGAGCCCACCAGTGCCCTGGATCCTGAATATACGGTAGAAGTTCTTAATATGATACGTGAATTAAAGGATGAAGGCCGTCACTTCATTATAGTGACGCATGAAATGGGGTTTGCGAGAAAAGCCTGCGAAAAAACGATATTTTTATGGGACGGTAAGATCGCGGAATCCGGAATAAGCGAAAACCTCTTTGCCGCGCCCGAGTCACCGGCTCTGAAAAGGTTCCTGTCCACTCTTCTTCAGTGGAATATTTAACTGCGCCGGTTTACCTCAGTCTGTGCAGATATTTCATACTGTCTGTATCGCCGGACTTTCCGCTTATCACCTCGGACAGCTCGGCTATCATGTCGCAGGCACCGGTTGTCTCCTGGAACATATCCTTATTCGTACAGAAGACATTTCCTTCTTTCACGGATCTGAAGTCCTTAAGCAGCGCGCTTTTCTCAAGAAGCTGCGAAATATCCCTGACCCCTCCGTCAACCGTGCTGTTATAGATCAGAATATCGGCATCCTTCCCCTTAAGATAAAAATCCTCAAGGGAAATATTCATTGTGGATAAGGCATTTTCTTCGTCAGCCCCGATATCGGAAAGTGCATAGTCGCCTCCCGCAAGTTCTATCATTCTTGCGATATAATCGCCGGGCTTCCTTACGTTTACATAGCCTCCGGCCGTAATATAAAAAAACAGCACCTTTTTGTCATATTTTACGCCGGTAAGGCTTTCGTTAAGCTCGGCAAGCTTTTTGTCGAAATATTCTTCCGCTTCTTTCTCCTTATCCATAAGACAGCCATAGAGCTTTATCCATTCCATCCGTCCCAATGGATGCGCTTCATAGCTTGAACGCTCAACTAAGACGGGGATACCCATCTTTTCAATGAGCTCTTTTGCTTCGGGATTATGATAGATCATGGTGTTTTCGATCGCAAGGCCGCAACTGCCGTTAAGCAGAAGTTCATAATCAGGGGAGCTGTATTTGCCGATGTATGAGATCTCTCCGCTCTCAACCCTGTCTCTTACATTTTCCAGGCTCCAGTCTGAAGGCCTTGTGCTTGTCATTGCTACATTATCAAGGCAGCCAAGCTTATCATAAAAATCCATGACGGAGGAAGAAGCCAGATAGATATTGTCAACCGGCTTCTTTATTACAGTGATCCCGGGATCATTTAGCAGTGTTTCCGGGATGTCACTTTCTCCGCTTTCCGAAGTCTCCGCACTTACTCCGGTCTGATCCGTAACCCTGTCTTTTTCTGGTATAATAAGGTATCTTCCGGATTCCGGTATAGTTATCAGACACAGCCCGTTATCAAAATGATCTATTGAAAATCCCTCAGCATATTTTAATTCGGTTTTTCCAATATTATGTAAACCATATTCTGTTTCATTATCCGTTCCGTGTTCCGCTTCCGTATCTCTGTAATCTTCCCGGTCCACAGCAGTGTATACCTGATGTTGACCGGTTTTTTCACCGAAAAGTCCCGTGGAAGGATCTTCCGGCTGCGTGGACGGTACAAGTCCCCCGCAACCGGTAATTATGGTTGACATAACAACAAGGAAGGTAAGCCATCTCCTCATCTCACTTCATTTCCTCTTCCGCGCCGATTTGCGAAGCAAATAATCATTTCTCTATCGTTTCAGAATCAAAATACAAAGTATATTCGATCTCATGAGGCTTGCTCATCGCCGTTGTATCCGCTGTGACGGCCATCTCATGGTCAAATCCGTCTATGGGGATCTCAAAGGTCGAGTTGCCTTCGGTGTTGACCGGAAGATACTTTTCTCCGGCAACCGTCATATAATCGTAATTGGGACTTGAAAAAACTATTTCAGCCGTAACCATATCTCCTTTAACGGTAATCTTTGCCGGACTCTCTACACTTGCCTTCCCCGAACCTCCGGAAAGCTTTACCCCCACTTCATATTCCCCGTCCTTAAGCTCCAGCCGCCTGACGGTATCTGCCAGTGCTTCCGTCTCGACGTTTTTCAACGCACTCTCCGGAAGTGAATCCGCTTTAAAGACCAGTGTCCTGTCATACCATTTTTCCTTGTTCCTGCTGAAAGCCGCCAGCTCAAAGGGGGCATCCAGGGCCTCGGGCTTTACGGTAAAGGTATGAGTTCCTTCATCTGTCTCCTCAAAAGGGATATAGTCCTCTTCCGGAGCTTTTACAGCCTCTTGTGACGTCCCTTCGTATACGTAAAGGTATCCTGTCCCTCCCATCGTCAGGACTGCGGTCATATCACCATCCTCTACCGTAAGCTCGCATTCGGTTATCCTAAACATTGAGGAACTTGAATCCACTTCTATCTGATAGGTTCCGTTTTCGATATCGGAAGCGGAGACGGGTTCCATACCCGCCTCCATGACATCCTCTACAACCGCCATTTCGGAACTGTCGGCGATAAGGTCTGCGTCTTCTATAGCCTCTCTGCAATGTTCTACATAGATCTTTCTGATGTCTTCATTCTGTCCAAGGCCCTCTAAAATGCATTCTGCCGGATAACCCGCAGCCTCAAAGACGGATTTCCATGAATCATCTTCATCTCCTGCCATATCATTATTGGCATGATCCCCGGCGACTACCATAAGGGGCTCTAAAACGACTCTTTTATAGTTTCCCTCTTTAACCTTCTTAAGAACATCATCAACCGACGGTTCGGCTTCAACCGTCCCTATGAAATAATTATCAAAGCCTTCATCGCTTAATACCTGCTGCATCTTTTCATAGACTCCGTTGGATTCAGCTTCCGTTCCGTGTCCCATGAAGCATATGGCCGTCTCACCGTCATCATACTCCTTCGTCCTGTTCGTTATGGCCTTTGCAACGGCTTTGAAATCATCATCAGTGTTAAGTAACGGCTCCGAGATGATTATCTTATCAAAGGCATCGGAATACTCTGCAAGCTCTTCCACGAGATCGTTATATTCAAAGCCGTGCATAAGATGGGTAGGCTGGACTATAAGATTCTTTACTCCGTTAGAAACCGCTCTCTCAAGGGCCTCCGTAACGTTGTCGATAACCTCTCCGTCCCTTTCCTTTACATGATCTATGATGATCTGGCTCGTGAATGCTCTTCTTACCGAATAATCCGGGAACGCATCCGAAAGGTCCTTCTCTATAGCCCCGATAGTCATCCTTCTGCTATCGTTAAAGCTTGTCCCGAAGCTTACTGTCAGAAGCTCGTTTTCTCCTATATCATCCTGGTTTAACGGATCATCTAAGGCCGCATCACCTGTCTCGTAGTTCTCCTCATCCTCTTCACTTTCTTCTTCCTCCAAAGCTTCCTCTTCACTCTCCTCTGCTTCCGGAAGTTCAACAACTGTCTCCGTTTCGCTCTCTGCCGGAGCCGGAACGGTACTTACCATGGGATAGGCGCACCCTGACAGCGCTCCCGCAGACAATCCAAGGCATAATGCCAAAGCCAATAGTTTTTTCATCTTTCCCTCCTGTAAATTATATTTTTAACAAGTACAGATCATTAACTGCGGTGATCATAGAGTATATGGACACTCTGTCCGGTCGCCGCAAAAAAATACGGCCATATAAGAATGACCGCAGAAAAACCGTCCGGAATGCATTTTAAACCCGGACAGTCTTATATTCAATCGGTTTTCAAAACTCAAAAAATACATCGGAACAAAGCCGCAATGTTCCGGTATGATAAAGTGCCTGAATCCTGAAAACCTGCATTGAACCAAATCCGCGTGATCCAAAGTTATTCTGCTTAAGGCAGGTTTCCTGGCTCGCTTAAGAGTGTCCGGTCCGATTTACCGGACCGGGCATATATGCGCCTTCCCAAAGATACAGTTCCTCAGTGGCTGCTTTCGCAATGCATATCCAAACCGCTTACAGTGACGGGTTCGCACAGGACTTCCACCTGTTTCCCTTTTACCTTGTTTGAAAAACTGCCGGACATTGCGCCGATTTATGAAATAAATCGTGTGCTTTGGCGCAAACTACGGTTTGCGCCAATTTACGTGCGCTTTGGCGCAAACTACGGACATTTCAACAAGCACCTCAAGCATATTCATATTCAGTTATATGCAATTCTTACGTTGTTACAAAGTAAGATAATTCTATCCTATCCTGTGGTTTTCCCCGCCCCGGATCATCCTTCAGACGGAGATATCATTATTCCTCTCCCCTGTTCTTAAGTATGTAGGCATCATCGGGCTCGAAAGCTACGCAGGCATTTTCTCCCACCTCATAGATCTTTTTATTTCTGGGGTTGAAATCCATTATCTTTACTTCCTTGTCGCCTACCTTTACATGGTAGTTCTGGTACCCGCCCATGAAGCAGCTTAAGGTCACGGTGCAGGGAAGCTGTCCTTCATCGCGTATGCACGCGCCCTCAGGCCTTAGCAGCAGCGTACAGTCCTCTCCTTCTCTGATATCGCCCGTATCAATTATCGCGATGCTGCTTCCGTTTATAACTACCGTACCGCCATTCTCTCTCTTTTCTACCAGCTTTCCCTTCAGGAAATTCGCTTCACCGATAAAATCGGCAACAAACTCGTTCCTAGGACGGTAATAGATCTCCTGCGGCGATCCCATCTGTTCGACAACACCTTTATTCATAACTATAATCTTATCGGATATGGCCATTGCCTCACTCTGGTCATGAGTTACATACACCGCCGTGATCCCTGCCTCCTGCTGGATCCTTCTGATCTCGGTCCTCATGGAGACACGAAGCTTCGCATCCAGATTGGAAAGCGGCTCATCAAAGAGAAGGACTCCGGGCTCCAATACAAGCGCCCTTGCAAGCGCAACTCTCTGCTGCTGGCCGCCCGAAAGCTGGTTGGTCATCCTCGACTCCCTGCCCTCAAGCCCCACAAGCCCCAGGATATCAGTTACTTTCTTTTTTATGACATCGGGACTCTCTTTTCTTATCCTTAAGCCATAGGCAACATTATCGAAAACATTATAATGGGGAAGCAGCGCATAGCTCTGGAAAACCATTGCCGTATCCCTCTTATTCGGTGTAAGGCCGTTGATTGCCTCTCCTCCGAGATAGATCTCGCCCTCATCGGGGCTCTCAAAGCCTGCTATCATACGGAGTGTAGTAGTCTTTCCGCAGCCGGAAGGTCCCAAAAGCGTGACAAAGCTCCCGGGCTCTATTTCAAGGGAAGTATCCTTTACCGCATAAAAATCCTTTCCGGTCTTGGGATCCTTATATATCTTTCCTATATGTTCAAGACGGATGCCTTTTTTTTCTTTAGCCATTTATTCTTCCTCCACTAATTTACGGCTTGTGCCGAAGTGTTTAATAATAATGTTCATAAGGAGCACCGAGCCATAGGTGATCGCGATAAGGATCGTCGCAAATGCACAGGCGATCCCGTATGCCCCTTTTTCAGCGAATTCATTGATCTGAACCGTAATGAGAAGATACTGCGGCGTGACCAGAAGAATTATGGCGCTGATAGCTGTAATACTCCGGACAAAAGCCGTCACCAGACCGCTCAGGAAACTGTCCTTTATAAGCGGAAGCGTTACCGTCATGAACACTTTGAAACTGTCGGCTCCCATATCATAAGCCGACTCTTCTATGCTTTTGTCGATCTGTCTGAGAGCCGAGATACCGCTTCTAGTTCCGGTCGGAAGGCTTCTTACTATAAATACGATGACCAATAGCGCTCCCGTTCCGTACAGCCCCTGCAGGAACCCGGTCCTGAACACTCCGGAGGAAAAGCCTCTTATATATCCGATACCGAGAACTGTTCCGGGTACCGCCATGGCTAACATCGATACCGCCTCTATAAA
>JAIKXO010000227.1 GCA_024684065.1 Lachnospiraceae bacterium | reverse complement strand
AAAGCTATGATGCCTGATGCGGATATGGAACATCCATATGAAGGAGCAAAAGAAATGATCCTTGTGGATGATGTTGATAACAGAGAGTTTCTGAGAAAGCTCGTAGAGGCGATGTATGAGGACTTGCCGGCGCCAAAGAAGAAATAACTCGGAAGTTAATCTTGACGGTGCATCGATTGATATTGTGAGCTGTTTTGATCGTGAATCTGCACCTTACTTGCACCCTTAAGTAACTAATCAATCCGGACTACAATATAACACTCTTTATATACATTAAATGTTTTACAAGCGTTATTCAGACTTTGCTGTGATGCGGCGAGGTCTTTTTTTGACATGAAAAGGTGGAGAAGTTTAATATCTCACTCATAAAAATGTAAAATACATAGCAAACTCGCTCATAAAATGATTGAAAAATTTATCGCAGTTGCACTATAATACTGTTAGCACTCACATAGCCTGACTTTGTTTTAATCTGCTGGATTGTCGCCGGATTGATTGATATACTGTCAATCAGTCTGTAGAAAGGAAGATTCCGAAGGAGTCCCCTAGCAAGCGACATTCCTTCGGAATCCATGGTATTTCAACCATGGTAAGTGTAACAGAGTACACGGAAGAATACAACGAAGAAGAACAGGTTTTTATATAAAGAGCAGTGAAGTCTGCATATGTCCTGAATGTAAGAGCATCTTGAAATACAGGGATAAGGTTCTGAGAGGGCAAAAACAGATCGGCGGGGAAAGAAAGCTATACATGATTAACCGCCTGCAGTGTACGAATGTAGGCTGCCGAAAACTCCACAGACAGTTGACGGATAGGATGATAAAGTTCAAGCAATACACGGCCGAGGTCATAGAGGACGTGATCGACGGAGTGATTTCTGAAGAGGATGGTCTTAAGAATCCCTGTGATGGGTCAATGAAACACTGGCGTTGGTGGTTTCTATATAACAGGAAGCAGATAGAAGGGCATTTACAGTCGGCGGAATACCGCCTCCATGGCTTTGATAACGGATCGGTGAGGCGCATGGGATCATTGCTCGATAAGATTCGTGAAGATATAAGTCCCGGCTGGCTGGGGAAGGTTTGCCGGATAATAAACAACATAGGAGGCGCATTAAGGCTGTCTCCGGAATACGGCTGATGCACCGACTTTTGTTCGATGTCAAAAATCCATAGGATTATAGTACTCCCATAAGGAGGTACAAAGCCTATGGAAAGTAAAGAAGTAACAAACTGGCGTGATGAGCAGGCCTTAAAACGCCTGGAGATGATCACACCGCTGCTTGATCCGGATATGGATGAGGCGAAGCGTACCCAGATGCGGGAAGACATCGCCGCAAGGAACGGAATCACAATAAGAAGTTTGTACAGGTACGAGAAAGCCTACCGAGAAGGATCCTTCGACGGGCTAAGACCCGTGAACAGGCAGATGCGGAGATCCGCAAGGCTTCCGAGCAACTACGACGAGATCATAGGTCAGGCGATACAGCTGAAGAAGGAAGTCCCCAGACGGAGCGTCAGACAGATCATCAAGATCCTGGAAACAGAAGGTTGGGCACCACCAGAGGTATTGAAGGCATCAACCCTTCAGAGATATCTGTTTAACGCAGGACTCGGGAAGAAACAGATGCGGAAGTATACTGAAGCTCGGGAAACGAGTTCCAGGCGCTTCTGCAGACCTCACCGGATGGAGCTGGTACAGGGCGACATCAAGTATGGTCCTCAGATCAGAGATAAGGATGGAAAACTGATAAAAACCTATCTTTCCAGCATGATCGATGATCACTCCCGGTATATACTGCAATCGGAGTTTTACGATAACCAGAGGACAGAAATCGTAGAGGATACTTTTCATAAAGCTATCTTGAAGCATGGCAGTTTTGACAGTGGGTACCTTGATAACGGAAAACAATACATTACGGACAGGCTTCTTAAGAGCTGTGGGAGACTTGGGATAAGACTACTGCATGCAAAACCGAGGAACTGCGAAGCCAAAGGGAAGGTGGAGAAATTCCATCAGGTAGTGGACGGGTTCATCGCAGAGATCCGAGTGGCACACGTCCACAGTGTTGGGGAACTGAACGAACTCTGGAAATACTATCTTGAAGAGGAATATCAGAGGGAGCCTCATAAAGGCATCAAGGAGTATTATGAGGCGATGGATGTGGACGTACCTGCGGGCGGCATATCCCCGGAACAAGAATGGAACAGGGATACAAGAAAGCTTACTTTCATTGATGTGGGAACGGTAGCAGAAGCATTCATGCATCATGAGACCAGACAGATCGATAAGGCCGGGTGCTTTTCTTTTGGCGGAAGGATGTATGAAGCAAGTACAGCCCTTGCCGGAGCTGAAGTGGAGATCATCTATGATCCGCTTCATACGGAAGAGATAGAGGTTCATTATCAGGGCATCGCTCCTATAAAAGCGAAGCGTGTACGTATCGGTTCATTCGCCGACAAGAAGCCTCCAGTGCCCATCGGCATGACGGAGCAACTGCCGGAAACATCAAGACTGTTAAATGCCCTCGAAAAAAAGTACAAAGAAGACAATGGGCTTCTGGCGGATGCTATCTCTTTTGCGGAATACGGAAGGGAGGCGGATACAGATGTATGAGGCGTTTTACGGAATGAGGCACACGCCTTTCGGAAAAGATATCCCGGCAGAAAGGCTGTATGAATCAAAGCAGGTACAGGATGCCAAAGGAAGACTGCTGTACGCTGCTGACAGAAAGCAGTTTGCCGTAGTAACCGGAGATCCCGGGTGCGGTAAGTCCACACTGATACGTCTGTTGGATGCGAGCATCCCGAAAGAAAAATATACTCTTCTGTATGTCTCGGACTCGCAGCTTACGCCAAGATGGCTCTACAGCGGTCTTCTTGAACAGTTGGGAATAAAGGCACACTTCTATAGGGGAGATGCCAAAAGACAGCTCCAGAGAGCCTTAAAGGCACTTAAGGAGGAACAGAAAAAGAATACGATATGTGTGCTTGATGAGGCGCATTTGTTGGAGAAGGAGACTCTTGAGGAATTCCGGTTTCTTTTGAACAGCGAGTTTGACTCGGCAAGTCCCCTGTCACTTGTGCTTGTAGGACAGACGGAACTTTGGGAAAAACTCAGGATGCAGCGCTATACCGCGATCACACAGAGGATAGACATGAACATCGTACTTAAGTCGATGGATCGCAGCGAAACAGGGCTTTACATCAGATCGCACCTTGCATATGCAGAGGCTGATGAGGAGATATTTACACCGGGAGCCGAGACGGAG
>JAIKXO010000176.1 GCA_024684065.1 Lachnospiraceae bacterium | reverse complement strand
ATGCGCTTTCACGCGGATTCTTGAGTGTGGCTCTTAATGCATCCGCAACTATGCTTTCCACGCCTCGGGTCATGTATTCCTGGATGTCAAAGTCTTTGTTCATGTTTAGTTTCTCCGTGTAGTCGATTGCCGGTATCTTTTGCCATATTATATTGAGGTGGGCCCTACAGCAATGCCTTGATGCAGTCTTCAACCTTACTCATATCGGCAGTGGGCTCAAAGCGTGCAACAACATTTCCTTCGCGATCAACAACAAACTTCGTAAAGTTCCATTTGATATCCGGTTTTTTATCCCAGTCCGGATCAGCTTCAGCAAACATTTTCTCAAGAAGCTCCTTATACTGATGCTCCTCAAATCCTTCAAAGCCCTTCTGCGACTTAAGAGATCATTTTGTCGGTTCCTCCTTTATACTTTGTTTTTTACTTAAAACCATGATGATCGCCACCAGCAAAACAGCTTCAACTATCAGAGCTGCTACCGGTGTACTCGTAAATCCGGCGATCAGATATCCTACGGCACACACGATCGCAACAAGCGTTGCATAAGGAAGCTGCGTTTCGACATGCCTTATGTGTTTGCAATCTGCCCCGGTGGATGCCAGGATCGTTGTATCGGAAATGGGTGAACAATGATCTCCGTACACAGCACCCGCAAGAGTGGCTCCGAGTGCAGGTATCAGCAGTCCCGCACCTGCCCCCGTCTCGCATATCATCGTTATTATCGGGATCAGCATTCCGAATGTTCCCCAGCTTGTTCCCATGGAAAAGCTCATCAGAGCAGCTATGACGAAGATCAGGAACGGCAGAAATCCCAGAGGAAGATTTGATCCGTTTACAAATCCCGAGATGAACACTCCTGTTCCGATAAGCTGTCTGCAGACTCCACCAAGGCTCCATGACAGGATAAGTATCAGCATCGGCGGCACGATATTTCCGATCCCGCCAACTATGCACTCTATGAATTCCTTAGGCTTCATGAGTTTTCTCGGAAGGTACAGAATCCCGGCACAGATCAGTCCCGCAAATGCTCCCAGTGACAGGCCTGCCGTCGGATTGTATCCGATCGCTTCGGAAAAGCTTACTCCCTCAAAGAAGCCACCGACATAAGCCATGCCGAGTATTGCACAGATGATCAGCACGACTATGGGAAGCACAAGATCGATCACATGTCCTTTTGCATTCTCCGGACCGGCTTCCGTCTGCTCGGCGGGTATGCGATCCCGGGCCTCTTCTTCCGCTTTTCTCATCGGACCGAAATCCATGCCCGTAAAGCTTATGAAAAACACCATCAGAATCGTCATCAGCGCATAGAAGTTATATGGGATCGTAGATAAAAATACGTTAAAGCCGTTCTTTTCGCTAACCTCACTGGCAACTGCGACCGCCCAGCTGGATACCGGTGCTATTATGCAGACAGGCGCTGCAGTGGCATCTATGATGTAAGCCAGCTTTTCCCTTGAGATGCGCAGCCTGTCCGTGATGGGGCGCATGACTGTTCCTACGGTCAGACAGTTGAATCCGTCATCTATAAATATCAGGACACCCAAAAGTGATGTGGCAAAAGCCGCAGATCTTTTGTTTTTCAGCTTCGAGCCCGCCCATCTTCCGTACGCCTGACTGCCTCCGGATCTGGATACAAGGCTCACAACTGCCCAGAGCAGCGCAAGAAAAATGATCATATACGCATTGTCGGCTATCTTGCTGCTCATCATGTCAAAAGTCATGGCTGCCGCGGAAAAGATGTTCCCATTCCCGGCAAATGCGTAAATGAGCATGCCTGAAACAATTCCTATAAACAGAGAGGAATAGACCTCCTTGGTTATAAGCGCCAGAGCTATTGCAATGATGGGTGGCAGGATCGACAGCCATCCCGTTTCGATCATGGTGAACTCCATACTTTTTCTCCTATTTTTGATATGTTTCCGTTACTTTTCTGCCCGGTTATGTTTCTGATCAGTTATGCTTTTGAGGTTATGTTTTTGATCAGTTATGTTTTTGCCCAGCTATGTTTCTGCTTGGCTGTGTCTGTTCTAAGCTGTCGAATCCCGGGCGGTTATCTTTTGTCATATTATATTGTGTAAAATATATCATGTCAATAGGAATGCAGAAAAAATAAAAGGGACCGGCTTCGGTCCGGTCCCTTAAACTTCAGCCGGATTTCGTCGGTCCCTCTACTTCATATGTTTCAACTGTCGGATGTCATCCGATCTTTTCAACAAAGTCAGACATCATATCCGAGATCTTGATTGACTGAGGACATACATGCTCGCAGCTGTGGCAGTGCAGGCATGAAACCGGCCGCTTTTCCTCGGGGATAGCGGCAAGAGCCATAGGTGCGATGAATGCCATTCCGCCATCCTGAACTGTAAGCAGATGCTCATTATACAGCGAAATGAAATACGGAATATCCAGTCCCATGGGACAGTGGCTTACGCAGTAATGGCAGGCAGTGCAGGGAATGGACTTTTTCGCCTGAAGCCTGTCCGTGACTTTCATCAGGGCTTCCATTTCCACGTCGGTGAGCGGCTTGTCTTCTTCGTAGGTTTTAAGGTTATCTTCAAGCTGCTCCATATCGGACATTCCGGAGAGGACCATGGTAACGCTGTCTATGCTCTGGAGGAATCTGAACGCCCACGCAGGGATCTCTTCATCGGGACGGAGTGCTTTCAGTTCGCTCTCGGACTGTTCGTCGAGTTTCGCAAGCTTACCCCCTCTGAGCGGCTCCATGACCCACACGGGGATATTACACTCATTAAGCAGATCAACTTTTGCCTTGGCATCCTGGAACTTCCAGTCAAGATAATTGAGCTGGATCTGGCAGAACTCCATGTCCTTGCCGTAAGCATCCAGAAATCTCTTCATAGTTTCGTACTCGCCGTGGCACGAG
>JAIKXO010000130.1 GCA_024684065.1 Lachnospiraceae bacterium | reverse complement strand
CCTCGTAATGAATCCCTCAATTATTTTTGCGGTTTCGTCAACAGTCTGCTCGGTATTGTCAATGAACATCGAGAACTTCCCCTTGTTTTTCCTGAACCATCTGTTAAATCCCACATGGGGCTCAATGATCTCATCGGACGTAAAACCTCTCTCGGCGGGTCTGGCCTTAAGTCTTTTTACTATCTCCTCATCAGCAGGGCAAAGAACAACAAAGTCCGTGGACTCAACGCACTCCGGAATTTCCTGGGTTGCGATATAATCCTGGGGACTTATGCAGGAAACAAAAACAAGATCTTTGCCGCCTGCCATTTCTACCGCCCTTGCCATTGTATCATCCTTGTATTTCGATTCGCGCTCCGTTCCTTTGTAGTCCCACCAATTGAGGCCAACTTCGTCACTGTCTATACATGCATATTTCTCCTTATCAAGAAGCTCTGCAAGCGCATCCTTCATTGTGGATTTTCCGGAGCCGCAGCATCCGGTAATGATATATAATTTCATTTTATTCTTTCCTTTCTCATTGCGATTTTTTACGTAAGATCTCAAATCGCCTTTTTCCTATATTCTGTCTGGCAATACGCTGCCACTTTTCACTTGCTATCTTTTGGCTTTTGTCCATACATACGGCCAGAACGGTATTTTCGCCCGCTATATCAAACAGACTTTTCATCATGGCATTTATCTCGCCGGCGCCGCCCCAGTCCACAAGATTACCGTAAGGAATATCCGTTATGATGATATCCGGTTTTATATCCGGAAGCGCCTTTGTACAATCAGCCTCAAATACTTCCGACGCTATATCCCGGTCCAGTTTGAGCCTTAAGTTTTCAACACTCCGAATTGCATCACGATGGGAATCCTTTCCAAACTCCGCATACATCTTCTCAAGTTCCTGTCGTCTTCTTTCAAGCCCCTCATATGTAAGCAGCTCAAGATTCCGACCTGCACATTCGATCATGTCAGCTGAAATATCACTTCCATATATTTTTTCGATACAGTTCCCATAAAAGAATCCTATGATCGTCAGGGAATAAGCGCCTCCGCAGCAGGGATCGTAAACCATCAGATGATCCTTTTTCGGGGATGCTTCCTTTGCCCTGCCAAATATCTCGGCTATCAGCCTGACCGGGAAATTGGGGATCCCCTTCGCGCCGTAAATAACTCTTCCGCTGGCAAAATCTTCATAGTTACCGTCGGGACAATATAAATAATTCATGCTTTCTGTTTCACAACCTGTCAATCATCTTTTAATCTTCACTTATGCATTTTCTCAGTTATTCTGAGGTCTTACCCCACCGCATTCGTAGCAGAATTTTCCCGTGTTCTTGGTGCCGCATGCCGGGCATGCCCATTCAGAGCCGTCACTGAAGATCCGGGCAACATGGGGTTTGAGCGGTTCTGCTGATTTGGCAGGATCCGCCATCGTCATCATTCCCTTGAATCCCTCCAGAGGTGCATATAACGTATTATTTGGATTGCATGTCATAACCGACGTTGCACCGATGGAAATATTTACATCATGGTCGGGCATCGTAAAAGTTATATGGAGAGTGCTTCCGTAATCCACCTTAAGATCCGGCGCATTTACATCAACCTGATAGCTTGTATCGGTGGCAACAGCCAAATAATCCACTTCAACGACTTCGCCGGGTTTGTAAAATACACGGTCGTCTTTATATTTATAGCCAAGAAACGCAGGGGAAACCATATACATTCCTTCAGGCCTTGAGGGAACCTGATCGAAATTGACATGATCCCAGCCATAGTCCGTGGGCATCCCCCTGAGGGAGTTCTGAAAATCTTTATATACCGATTCCGAATCCTCCGTCAGTTTTTTGGAGGAGAGCTCGGTCTTTGCGGTTATCCCTCTGCTTTCGAGTTCTGTACTGAACATTCCGTCCAGGCCATAGAAATGGGACCTCACAACCGACTTTTTTTCAGGCCGGTTCTTAAGACACTTCTCAAGGATCTCCGAACAGCTCTGTTTAATGAATAAGCTGACTTCCTCATCATTTCCATAGCGACTGCCGTCATATTCCGAGACCTCACATTTTCCCGCAAATCTGGCTTCAAGATCTATATCCGGCACAAGATCTCCATACTCGCAGTATTCCCTGAA
>JAIKXO010000118.1 GCA_024684065.1 Lachnospiraceae bacterium | reverse complement strand
CAATACGAGCGCAAGCAGGGTGTTTACCTTTGAGCCTGACTATTCCATGTACTTTATCATGATCTTCGCGGTATTTTCTGTTGTGGGCCTGTGCATGCTCTTAAGCTCCAATAAGATCAAAAATGACAATATCATAGAAGCCCTTAAGGAAGATGCAGTATAAAGCTAAAATCAGTGTGAAACAGACCCAAATCCGTGCAGGATGGGTCTGTTTTTTTATATCTGATATTCTCTGAGTGCAGTAAGAAATCAGATTTTTATTGAAGGGAGAAGTAAAATGGGAGTAATGAAAATGAGAATACTTGTTTTAAACGGAAGTCCCAAAAAGAAGAGCGATACCTTCCGCCTGACGGATGCTTTTCTTAAGGGAATGAATAAGAAGAAGGAAAATACAGTTGATGTTATAAATGTGATCGAGAAAGATATAGTTCCATGCAGAGGCTGTTTTGGATGCTGGGCCAAGATGGACGGTCACTGCATAATTCAGGATGACCAGAATGAAATACTTGACCTTTATACCAAGGCGGACGTGATCATATGGAGTTTTCCCTTATATTGTTATTCCATGCCGTCGCATCTGAAAGCAGTACTTGACCGTACGATACCGCTTGTTAAGATGAGAATGGTAGAGGAAAGCGACGGAACGGTCCATCATGAGGCCCTGGTTGATTTTTCGAGAATACATACACTTGTCATATGCGGCTGCGGTTTTCCGGATTGGGATGGAAACTTTGATGCGATGAAATTAATGTGTAAAACCTGTTTTGGCGATCCCGAAATAGTATGCGTGCCCGAAGCGCCTCTTCTTAATATCCCTGAGGCAGCTGTGGCTGCAGATCCGCTTCTTAAGAGTTTTGAAGCTGCGGGTGAAGAGTATGCGGACAGTTTAAAACTGTCGCCCAAAACCAAAACAGTACTTGAGACTCCCATGATTTCCAAAGAGGAGTATTTAAAAGGAGTGAACGGATAATGTTTGGTCAGCCTCTTCTTAGGACGTCCATATCCTGACTAAGAGGCTTTTACAGTGAATACAGAACAAAAGTTTTGCCGGTGATCATAAGAACCTGACAAAAGTTGAAGTGTTGGACATGGTATGATTTTTTGGAAAGAGGAGAGTCACCCGGATGAGAAAAGGATTATTGGCTTTATTCAGCGGATTTCCCGAGCATCATTTTTCAAAGGAGATCACGGATAGGCTTCGTGCCGAATTGACGAAGAGAGATAGCATCGTGTTTATCACGGCATGTCCGCTTGATCATGAGCAAAACGACGATGACTGTGACGGCATGCATAATATGTTCGCGGAGCAGGGATTATCATTTGCGAAACACTGCGTGATCGATAAACGCACGGATTCGGAAACGGCAAAGGAACTGGTGGAAAATGCGGACTGCATCTTCCTTATGGGCGGAGGTGTATGCAAGGAACAGCTTGACCTGATCCGTGAGAAGGGCTGCTATGATGCCCTGATCGATTGTAATGCCGCGATCTTCGGCGTGAGTGCGGGTGCGATGAACATGGCACTGAATACGGTGGATTTCTTCGAGTCCATGGAGCCTCTGCGCGGGCTGGGTCTAACGAATATTACCGTGAGCTGCCATCATGACCCGGAAGATTTATGGCGTTACGAACAGACGCTCAGGATGTCAGAGGACCGAACGGTGTATGCCATGGAGGATATGAGTGCGTTCTTCATAAAAGAGGGAAGGATCGACGCAGTGGGAACGATATACCGGGTGAAGGACAGGGAACTTAAGGCGCTCACCGAGGAGGACATTAAAGAACTTGAACAGGACGAGTTTCGGAGAGTGTTTGACACGATCCCGGATCAGTTCGATAAATTTCGCCCGCATTACAGTGAAGAGCTGTTTGCGTATCTGATAAAAGAAGCGGGGATCGGACCCGGCAAACGTGTTTTGGAGATCGGGCCGGGTACGGGACAGGCGACGGAGCCCATACTGCGGACCGGCTGCGAATATCACGCCATAGAACTTGGTGCGCATCTGTACCGTAAGATGATAGAGAAGTACGGAAAACTATCGAATTTCGATATTGTAAATGATGATTTTATAACATATGATTTTGGCGAGATGAAATTTGACATGATCTATTCGGCTGCTACGATCCAGTGGATCCCGGAGGAAGTGGCTTTTGCCAAAACATTCGAACTTCTGAAACCTGGCGGGACACTTGCAATGATGCTGACCAACGCCGAATACAGATCGGATAATGAGGCTTTGTACGAAAAGATCCAGGCGCTGTACGATCGTTATTACAAACCCGACATTCCGTATATGCACGGACGATTCCGTTACACTGCCGCTGCAGAGTACGGCTATACAGAGGTGGAGCGTCATGAGTTTAAGGGGCAGCGGGTTTTCACTGCCGATGAATATGCTGCATTTTGCGGGACACACAGCGATCATATCGTGATCCCTGAGCCGCTGCGCACGGAATTCTTTGAAGGCCTGCGAAAAGCGGTGCTTGAGGCCGGAGACAGGATCGTGTTCAACGACACATATGTTTTATATCTTGCAAAGAAACCGTGAGCACCAAAAGTGAGGTTATCGGTACGGGACGGCTTTAAGAACCTTACGGCAAAAAATCTGCCGGTCTCCTAAGGTGGTGTGGTATAATCGTATCATGAAAGAACATATAATACATCCGATACCGCCGTTTTTTGATAAAGGATCGAGAATACTCATACTGGGCAGTTTCCCGTCGGTAAGATCCAGGGAACAACAGTTTTTCTACGGCCATCCGCAGAACCGTTTCTGGAAAGTTATGGCACGGGTTTTTGATGATAAGGTACCTGATACCATCGCAGAAAAAAAGTCCTTCCTGTCAGGGCACCGGATCGCGTTGTGGGACGTGATAGGAGCCTGCGACATAAAGGGTTCATCGGATTCGAGTATAGAAAACGTCACACCGAACGATCTTACGAAGAT
>JAIKXO010000043.1 GCA_024684065.1 Lachnospiraceae bacterium | reverse complement strand
TGAAATACCACGCTGATATGTGACATCAGGCTTTCCAGCGTGTAGTCTCTTACATCCCTGCCGCCGATGGAAATGCTTCCCTTGTTTACGTCCCAGAAGCGTGCGATCAGCATGGCCAGCGTTGTTTTGCCCGCGCCGGAGGATCCGACAAAGGCAGTCATGGTCTTCTCCGGGATCTCAAGGCTGATATCTTTTAATACCTCGTTATCGCCATAAGAGAAGGATACATGATCGACCGAGATCCCATAATGCTCCGGATCATATTCTTTTCCGTTCTCGTCCATGACAGGAAGGAGATCGATCTTCTCAGCCTCCTCTATGGAACTTGAAACGACCCTCAGAACAGTAAGCCCTGCTCCTGTCTGCTCGATATCGATGAAGATCTGGAAGGATATGATCACTGCCATCAAAGCATATGTTATCGTTATTCTTCCGGTGATGAAGAGTGCCACTGCAGTAAGAATGAACAGCGCTTTGAATGCGCCAAGGACGATCCCCTGGATCTGCCCGTAAGGGATGAACAATCTTTCCATCGCCAGATTGCTGTCCCTGTTGTCGTCGATCGCTTTTTTCAGCGCCTCATCGCCCTTGCCGGTGAGGTTAAAGGACTTGATCACGCTCATCCCCTGGAGGCTTTCAAGCACCTTGGATACCATGGCCGCCTCATTTCTCTGCCTTACAGGAGCTAACTCCCGGCTCTTCTTTTCCATGGATGAGGTTATGAGCATATACACGGACATCCCAGCCAGCTGGATCAGTCCAAGCCGCCAATCAAAGAATATGACGCAGATCAGAAAGACGACAGAATTCATGAGTCCGCTTAGGATCAGCACAAGCACATTCGCGCCCTGGTTCTCCACAACATCCAGTACGGTGGTCGCTATACCGGTCACCTGGTCAAGGTTATTGTTATTGAAATACCCCATAGGGACCTTTTTGAGCCTCTCCGCTATATCAAGTCTCTTGTAAGCGCTCATATAATAGCCTGCATGAACGGCCTGAAGATCCGCTGCCATTTTCAAAATGAACTGTCCCAGGATACTTATACCCAGGAATGCAAGCGCGATCCAGGCAGGCTTCATGCTTTGATCACCCTTTTCAAACGCCAGAAGGATGAAATAGATCGCTGCCATCCTGAACATTGAGAACAGGGACTTTAAGAACGAAAGAGTGATCGCCCTGTAGATCCTGCTCTTTTCCTGTCCGGAGAAATCTATGATTTTTCTGATTGCTTCAAGCATTATGCCGCACCTCCTTCACTGATATGCGCCTGCCACATCGCGTTATAAAGATCACTTTCTTTAAGAAGCTCTCTGTGCGTTCCCGCGCATTCGACCGAGCCCTTGTTGATCAGCACAATCTGATCGGCATTTATAACCGTAGAAAGCCTGTGCGCAATAATGATCACCGTTTTTTCCTTCATCAATTTGGTAAGGGCGCGTTGTATGACAGCCTCATTCTCCGGATCGATATAAGCTGTTGCTTCATCAAGGATCACGATAGGTGCATCTTTAAGCATAGCTCTGGCTATGGCGATTCGCTGACGTTCGCCGCCAGACAAACGGGTTCCGCCGCTTCCCACCTTCGTTTCATAACCATCCGGAAGAGCAGATATGAATTCATCACAGCCTGACGCTTTGGCTGCTTTACGAACCATCTCATCGGAAGCAGATGTATTTCCCATGCGGATATTATTCATGATCGTATCATCAAACAGCCAGTTATCCTGTGATACATATGCAACCTGATCATAAAGCTGTTCAAGTGGGATTGCTCTTAAATCTTTTCCGTCCATCCTTACCGAACCGTCCTTCACATCCCAGAATCCGCCGACAAGCTTGGCAATCGTGGATTTTCCACTGCCTGAAGGGCCGACAAGTGCGGTAAAGCTTTTCTCCGGAATCGTGAGGTTGACATGGTGAAGGACTTCTTCATTTTCGTGATAAGAATAGTTGACGTCATAAAATTCTATATTATGAGTCGCAAACGTAACCGGTGTTTCCAAATGCTCCTGTTCTTCACCGGCCAGCAGTTTATCTACCGTGGCCACAGTGGTCGACACTTTGGCGGAAGAATCCGTAAACTGGATCGCAGAGAGGATCGGTCCGACGACACACATAGAAAGCATGATCGAAGTCATGAAAACATCCGCGGAAATGCTGCCCGAAATATACATATGCCAGCCAATCGGCAATACCGTGATCAATGTACAGGGTGCGATCGTATAGCAAAGCGCCTGGTAACTTTCCGTTTTTTTCATCCAGTAACAGTAAAAGGACGCATTTGCCAGTACCTTATCTTTAAACTTTTGAAAAGATGATCTGCTTTGGCTGTATGCTTTGATTACTTCAATCCCGTGGACATATTCAACGATGCTGGCGTTCATATCCTGCGTGATCTCCACGGACTTCTGATAATCCGCGGAATAACTGGCAGCGATAAAGCCGAAAAACATCAATCCGACCGGTACCGAGATCAGACAGATAAGTCCCATCCTCCAGTCAATGATCATCATATAGATCCAAACCGCTATCGCACCGATGATATTGGATGTAAGTTCCGGGATCATATGTGCGATAGGGCGTTCCATCCGTTCCACTTCATCAACTATGATCTGCTTGAGCTTTCCGCTGGAAGTATCAATGATTGTGCCAAGTGGCATTCTCGGAAGCTTTGCAAAGATCTGCTTACGGATCTCCCCCAGCAAAGAAAAGGTTGCTTTGTGGCTGACGCTCAATCCCATTGCATAAAATAGGCTCTTTAAAGCGAATCCTGCAAAGGCAACAACTACGAATACAAGATAATAACTCCACTCCCTGTTTCCGGATATGATTCCGGAAATGATCCTGCCTGCGCAAACAAAGGGAACGACGCCGGATATGACACCGAGCACAGCCAGCACAACGGACAACAGGAGCCTTCCGTGTTCAGGCTTCGCAATCTCCCAGATCCTTGCCATGGGATTTGACTTTTTTTCTTTCAAGTTAAATACACCTCCTTTAGGTTAGCAATGGCTAACCGCTATCTGATAAAAAACGCTTTCTCTTTGATTTGGCCGGGGAAAGCGTTTATATCCTAATATCCGAAAAATTCTCTCCAGGCCTTGAAGAAAAACCGGTCCAGGGTATCCGCGTAATGCATGGCTTCTTCCCTGGTAAGATCATGCTCTACCGTCTGAAACACTGCGCTTATGTTGGTTGTCGTCAACAGATGAAGTTCTCTTTTATTGAATTTGTTGAGCTTTACTCCCTGTTTTTTAAGCGCCTCCATAAAAGAAAGTGTCATTTCTTCTTCCAATACGGCAAGATCATGAAGAAAACTTTCATACTTTGTTCCTTGAGATTTACAGATGATCAGGCGGAAAGCATCCAGATGATCGTAGATGTAGGCGATCGAAAGCTTTGCATCCTGTCCGGTTTCCAAAAAACTCAGATCACCACTCCCGATGAATTGCTCCTGATCACCGGCTTCCTGATGAAAAAGATCCAACAGTCCCTGATAGGCAGGCTCGACCAGCGCAGAGAACATTTCCTCTTTGCTTGCAAAATGCTTGTACAGACCGGAGGCACTCATTCCCGCTTCTTCCGCAATGTGGCGCATCGAGGCGTCCGTAAACCCGTACGTCAGGAATTCTTTCTTTGCTGCTGCAACTATTTTCTCATGGTTTGCTGTTTTATCGATCGGCATCCGTATCACCTCGTAAAAGAGCGAACGCTGTACGCTCTTGATTAAGAGAATACAGTGTTCGCTCTTGTCTGTCAAGTCCTTTTTTCGCTAATCTTCTAAGCCTCACATGCAATCTGCCAGTTCTCTGCCTCTTTGCGTATCCTGACAAAGTTAGCGTACTTTCCGCCCAACCCTACAAGCTCTTCGTGTTTTCCTTTTTCGACGATAGATCCTTCATCCACTACAAGAATCTGATCTGCCGCCTCGATCGTTGCAAGTCTGTGCGCAATGATGATCACGGTTTTTCCTTTTGAAAGTTCCGTCAGGGCTCCCTGGATCAGATGTTCATTCTCAGGATCTATGCTCGCGGTTGATTCATCAAGTATTATGATCGGTGCGTTTTTAAGGATTGCTCTTGCTATGGAAATCCTCTGTTTCTGTCCTCCCGACAACGTTCCGCCTCCTTCTCCGATCACCGTATCATATCCATCCGGCAGTTCCATGATAAAATCATGGCAACGCGCTTTTTTCGCAGCTTCGATCATTTCGTCTTCCGACACATTTTCTCTGCCGAAACAGATATTTGCACGAACGGTATCATTGAACAGGTAAACGTTCTGAAACACCATCGAGATATTCGTAAGAAGGCTGTCCAGACTGTATTTCTTAAGATCTGTGCCTCCAAGTGTGATACTGCCTTTTGTAATATCATAAAACCTTGCGATCAGATTACAGATGGTCGTCTTTCCGCTCCCGGAAGGACCTACGATCGCTGTTGTGCTTCCCTGCGGGATCTCAAAAGATGCATCCTTCAAGACCTTTCTGTTTTCCGTTGATACTGCGTTGGAATAGGAAAAATCCACATTTTTAAATACAATATCATAGCTTTCAGGTTTGATAACCTCTCCGTCCACATCAATGAGATTGGAGTCTGAAAACATCTCCATCTTATCGAATGCATTATTGATCACGGATAAAACATGTGCACTGTCGGCAATGGGCTCCACGGAATTAAAGATCGACATCGACAGAAAAGTTACGATCAATACCATCGGCAATGCAAGCTTGCCCGCAAGGCCCGCATACATAACCGCTATGATCATCCATACACTTGCTGCCTTCAACGCGAATATATGCAGGCAGTTATACGGAATAAAACCCCATTCTATCTTTAATGCTATTCGTTTCGCACTTGCACAGGCCAGCGTAAAATCTCTGACGGATGCTCCTTCCATTCCGAAAGACTTGACAACCGGCAGGCCTCTTGTGTATTCAAGTGCCGCTCTTGTGAGTTTTTCGTTTTCTGCGTTCAGTACCTTTGTGTTTGCTGTGCTATGCCGGGATATCATCAAAAGGAACAGGAATGAAACCGCCACACCCCCTAAAGCGATCAGTGCACACTCAGGAATGATAAAAAGCAAAAACAGCAGGATACATAGAAAATTCAGATAGCCTCCCACAAAACCGTCCACCATACGGATACCCATATTTTCCAGCGTGGCCAGTCCTGTCGTTATGGCATTTAAGATCGCTCCGGTATCGTTTGTCTGAAAATACCCTAAAGATACTCTTTTTAACGCTTCTCCGATCTTGAGTCTGTCCCTTGCCACCAGCTCATAACCTATCTTTTCATGAAACCTTGCTTTCAGATAGTCAAAAACAAATCTCCCAAGTACCATCAGCATTATGAGAAAAAAACTCTTTAATGCCAGCCCCAGATCGACCCCTTTCCCTGCTTTGATATCACCAATGATCCGGCCGATCGTGTATCCTGCATATGCAACCGGAGCAGCTACAGCCCATGATGACAGAAACGAAAACAAAAATCCCGCAAAAAGGCTTGCCTTAAACTCGCCACACCAGTCTATGATCCTCTTTACTGTTTTAAACATTTCCTTACGCCTCCTTCACATTTCCGGCTGCCCAGTTTCTTGCACCGACATGAGCCTGCCACATCCGCTGATATAACGGTGACTTTTCCATGAGCTCCTCCTGTGTCCCTTCAGCTTCTATCCGTCCGTCATTAAGCACCACGATCCTGTCTGCATTCTTTATGGTTGACAACCTGTGTGCGATTACCAGAAGCGTCTTGCCCCTTGTCAGATTGGCAATGGATTCCTGGAGCTTTGTCTCATTCTCCGGATCCGTAAATGCCGTCGCTTCATCAAGTATCACCACCGGTGCATTCTTAAGCATCATCCGTGCTATGGCTATTCTCTGTCTTTCACCTCCCGACAGGCGCTTTCCCGCTTCTCCGGCTGAGGTGTTGTATCCGTCGGGAAGCTTGCGTATGAACTCATCACAGCACGCCGATTTTGCCGCCCGGATCACTTCTTCATCAGTGGCATCCGGCTTACCCAGTCTGATATTCTCCATGATCGATCTGGAAAAAAGAAAATTGTCCTGCGTTACAAAGCTTACGATATCCGCTAAAGATGTAACCCTCAGTTTTTTTATATCCACTCCGCCTATACTGATACTTCCGCCACTCACATCCCAGAATCTGGCGATCAGTTTCGCCACGGTAGACTTTCCTCCGCCGCTGGGTCCCACAAGTGCCGTAAAGCTTCCTTCCTTCATTGAAAGGCTGATCCCGTGAAGCACCTCTCCGTCTTCTTTGTCATAAGCGAAATGCACATCCTTAAGCTCGATGGAATAATGATCGGGAAGCTTCTCATTCCCGGGTTCGGGCAGGCTTTTGATGTTTAACAGTTTCTGGATCTCCAGCAC
>JAIKXO010000012.1 GCA_024684065.1 Lachnospiraceae bacterium | reverse complement strand
CATGCAGTACCTTTCCTGTATGGAATGACGAGGGTTTCTTTTGCCAGAAGGATGAATCTGTCCATGTCTCATTGGGCATTTGTGCTCATGGGATTGCATCTTGGAATGCATATTCCGGTAATGTTTGCAAGGCTACGGCTTACAGACAAACTGAAGACGGTGATATCTGCAGCATTATGTGTTGTGGCAGGTATCGGACTGTTTTTATTCATAAGGAATCCGAAAACTGGCGCATAGATGATGAGGTGCAGCATGAAGTAAGCGTTTCATCATTTTACATAGATCCATATGAGACGACACAGGAAGAATATGAACGCCTCATAGGAAATAATCCGAGCACTTTTACCGGAGAAAAGCTTCCTGTGGAGAATATCTCCTGGCTTGATGCTGTAAACTTCGCTAACGCAAAAAGTGTTGATGCAGGCCTCACACTGGCGTATACAGTTGCATCCGATGGTGTGACCTGGGATATGAGTGCGAATGGATATCGCTTACCTACGGAAGCAGAGTGGGAGTATGCTTGCAGGGCAGGAACAACCACGCCGTTTAATACGGAAAAGTCACCCGATGCTACGGAAGCAAATTTCTACGGACATTATCCCTATGAGATTGAAGAAAACTATTTTAATGATTCGGTATTGGAAGCAAGACCGGGAGAGTATAGGCAGACTACGGTAGAGGTTGGAAGCTTTGAGCCTAATGCATGGGGATTATATGACTGCCATGGCAATGTTAACGAGTGGTGCTGGGATTATTACGGCGATTATGACATAAATGCAAAAGAGAATCCTACAGGTGCTGACGCAGGGACACGACATGTGTATCGAGGCGGCGGATGGAATGATTTTGCAAAAAATATGAGAAGTGCATACCGTGCCGCTGGTCAGACGGATATGGCAAGCTATAACCTTGGAGTGCGTCTTATTAGAAATGCGGATGGTGATAGAGAAGGAACAGTAACAGCAAAGGAAACCGTGCCTGATACAAAGACCGGTGGAAAGGTCCTGATAGCCTATTTTTCATGGGGTGGAAATACCAGAGGAATTGCACAGGAAATACAGAGTCAGACCGGAGCAGATATATTTGAGATATCTCCTGTTGAGCCGTATTCTGCAGATTACAATACCGTACTTATGGAAGCCCAGGAAGATCAGCATAACCAGGCAAGACCGGAGCTGACTGATCATGTTGAAAATATGGATGATTACGATACAATCCTTCTTGGTTATCCGAACTGGTGGGCATCCATACCCATGCCGATAGCATCTTTCCTTGAAGAATATGATTTTTCGGGAAAGAGAATAATACCATTCTGCTCGCATGGCGGAGGAAGATTCGGGCAGAGCCTTACTGCGATAGCAAAGCTTGCTCCCGATGCTGATATGGGTGAAGGATTATCGGTACACTATTCGGGAGGGGCGGCTCTTTCGGATGATATTAAGGATTGGCTTGAAGTTAACGGTATCAGTAAATAAGAAGGTGGGTCATTGTTTGTGCTCAGTGCCTGCCGAATACCTTTATTGCAAAGCCGGCTTATGCTTTTTCTTTTTTCTCAGGCTTGATCGTGTATTCGTTTTTTTGAATAAACGGGATATACTTGAGGAAGATATTGATGGAGCTGTTAAGCAGGAATACAGATAAATAAGGAGGATTACTGCTATGGAATTTACGACAGAGATTTTTAGTGTATTTGACAAAAAGTGGGCACTGCTGACTGCCGGAGATAAGGATAAGTTCAATACCATGACCGTAAGCTGGGGCGGACTCGGAACGATATGGGGCAAGCCCGTTGCAACGGTTTATGTGAGAAAGTCCCGCTATACCCATGATTTTATGGAGGATAATGATTACTTTACCGTAAGCTTTTATCCGGAAGAATACAGGAATGTTCTTAATGTCCTTGGTTCGAAGTCCGGCAGGGATATGGATAAGATGAATGATTCGGGACTTACCGCCATAGAAACGGATCATTCCATGACCTTCAAAGAGGCAGAGGTCACTTTTGTATGCAGGAAACTGTTTGCCCAGGAGCTTAAGACGGAAAACATGCTTCCGGAGATAGCATCGACTTTCTATTCGGGGGATGCGGTTCATGACATGTATATCGGAGAAGTAGTAGAGATCATCCGATAAACCGTTATTTTTTTAAAGAGATGAAAAAGATGACAGGAAGAACAATAACTGCCCGGAGAAGGGCATTGATGAGGATTGCCGGCATATCTCTGATCATAAGTCTTGTTATCACCGGATGCGGCCGGGAAGCTCAGACAGTATCGGATTCGGAAGAGACTGTGACGGCTTCGGATGCGGAAGAAACTGTGGCGGCTCCGGATTCGAAAGAGACTGTGACGGCTCCGGATTCGGAAGAGACCGCGGTTTCGGATACAGAAAACAATAAGCTTGAGAATCCGACAGATACAGAGAACACTGAGACTGCTGATATTACTGTCCCAGAGGCAGATGAACTAAGCGCAACATTACTATATCAGGGACATGGAAGCGTAAGGATCGTTACAGGCGATGAAAAGGTGATCTATATCGATCCGTTCATGGGTGACGGCTATGACCTCCCGGCAGACCTTATCCTGATGACACACGGACATTATGACCACACTAAAGAAGATCTGATCGCTTCGAAGAATCAGGGATGCACCGTCATCAAATGGTCTGATGCTTTGGAAAACGGTGAGTATCATAACTATGATTTTGGGTTTGTATCCGTTGAAGCAGTGGAAGCCGGGTATAACAAGAATCATGATGTATCGGAATGCGTCGGATTCATACTTACATTTCCCGATGGGATAAAGGCTTATTTTTCCGGCGATACATCCACAACACCTTCTATGGCCGGATTTGCGGAAAGAAAGCTTGATTATGCTTTTTTGTGCTGCGACGGAGTCTATAACATGGATGCAGCTGAAGCGTCTGAGTGTGCAAAAGCGATAGGCGCCCGACACACGATCCCATACCATATGGAACCGGTGAAGGATAAAAGCGGCTTTGACATGAGTGTTGCAAAGAGCTTTGATGCTCCCGGTAAGATAATACTTCAGCCCGGAGAAGAACTCGTTCTAGAATAAATGGAGGGTAAAGACAATGAAGTACACAAAACTTGGCAATTCGGAATTAAACGTATCACGCATCTGCATGGGCTGCATGGGATTCGGAGACGCGACCAAAGGACATCACAGCTGGACGCTTGATGAGGAACAATCCGGGGAGATCATAAAAAGAGGACTTGACCTTGGAGTGAATTTCTACGATACCGCGATATCTTATCAGGGCGGAACCAGTGAACAGTATGTCGGACGTGCTCTTAAGAAGTTTGCAAAGCGTGAAGATATAGTTGTCGCAACGAAATTCCTTCCCAGGACGCCGGAAGAGATCGAAGAAGGTATCTCCGGAAGACAGCATATCGAGAACATGATAAATACAAGCCTTCAGAATCTCGGGATGGACTATGTTGACCTGTATATCTATCATATGTGGGACTGGAATACGGATATTTACGATATCATGGACGGATTAAACCGCGTCGTGAAAGCAGGTAAGGCAAGGTACATCGGTATTTCAAACTGCTTTGCATGGCAGATCGCAAAGGCCAATGCAATCGCGGACAAAGAGAATTTTGCCCGGTTTGTCTCAATCCAGGGTCATTACAATCTGATCTTCCGTGAGGAAGAGCGTGAGATGGTGCCGTACTGCGAAGAGGAAAACATAGCCCTGACTCCTTACAGTGCGCTGGCAAGCGGAAGGCTTTCAAGAAAGCCCGGCGAAGGCGGTACAAAGCGTGCAACGGAAGATGCCTATGCCAAGTTTAAATATGAAGCGTTCGCTGAGCAGGATGCCAAGATCATAGACCGTGTTGCGCAGCTTTCCGAAAAATACGATGTGACCATGACTGAGGTATCTCTGGCATGGCTCCTTACCAAAGTGACGGCTCCCGTGGTTGGCGCAACCAAGCTTCATCATATCGAAGGCGCCGTAAAAGCCGTGGATCTTAAGCTGACGGATGATGAGATTAAGTACCTTGAGGAGCCCTATGTACCTCATCCGCTTGCGGGTGTTATGGCACAGAATACGAAAGCTGAAAAATATATTCAGCAAAAATAATACAAAGTGATGCCCGGAAAGGAGATCGGAATGAAAGATTTTACAAAACTGGACAAACTGCTCAGATCATTTGTCGACGGAGGAACCAATCCCGGTTGTGCCGTGGCCGTCATGCAGGGAGATGAACTCATCTATCATGGCGAGGCCGGATATGCGGATATCGAATCAAAAAAGAAAGTTGATGTCCACAGCATGTTCAGCCAGGCATCCACTACAAAACTGTTTACATATGCCATTCTCGGAATGCTCTTTGAAGAAGGCAGATTTCTTTTCAGCGATCCGTTATATTATTA
>JAIKXO010000266.1 GCA_024684065.1 Lachnospiraceae bacterium | reverse complement strand
CAGGCAATACAAAAACTGGTCGACGGTTTTCGGGAGGGCAATCAGTGTGAGACCCTGCTCGGAGTCACGGGTTCCGGCAAGACCTTCACCATGGCCAATATCATTGCGGCGTTGAACAAGCCGACGCTGATCATCAGCCACAATAAGACACTGGCGGGACAGCTTTACGGTGAGTTCAAGGAATTCTTCCCCGAGAACGCGGTAGAGTATTTTGTATCCTATTCCAGCGAACATCACACACCGCAATATCTTGTGGCGTAGCCCCCTAAGAAATCTAAATATGGTATCTTAATAAACAAATTAGGACTATATGGACTGGATGAACTGTATGATATGGGTGAGGCAATTGTCCGCGAGAAGGTGAGACGATTATCTTTGAATATAAACGAGTAAATGGCTGGCAGATGACAGCCTTTTTTGAAAATGATGGCAGCATATCTGAAGGAAAATTTGATTTGCATATGGTGACCGAAAAATGAAGATGTTGGATAAAGGTTTGATCATGTGTTCAGCCGGACCGAGTGTGTAGTGCCACGAATAGGCATGAAAAGAAGTTGAAGCACATACAATTATACTGTATAATGTATATACATTATATGGAGGTGATTCTATGGAACAGGTGGCAATAAGATCATGGGGAAACAGTCAGGGTATAAGAATTCCAAAAGATATACTTGATAAAATGCAGTTGAAAATCTCTGATGTATTGGATATTGAAATAAAGGACGACACAATTGTGCTGAAGAAGCAGTTTGTTCACAAGACTTTTGAAGAAAGGTTGGCTGAATATAACGGAGAAATAACGGTTTGTGATTTTGACTGGGGTGAACCTGTAGGGAGAGAGATTTTATGACTGAGTTTTATCAAGGGGACATAATTAAGATCAGCGGATTTAAAAAGCAGTTATTTGTAATCGTTAGTAAGAATGCGTTTATAAGAGCTACAGGGATATTTCATGTTTGTCCAATGATTCCGGGTATTCCTGCGGGACCTATACACATAGAAGTTAAAGGTAAAAATGGTGAGTCAGGTACAGTAATATGTGAGCAGATAAAGGCTATTGATCCCAAGGCAAGGGGATGTAACCGAGTGGATTTGCTTTCATATGAAAACTTGATGAATGTATCTGATACTGTTCAAGGAATATTTGAGTATGGCTAAGTAAATTATCGCAAGATAATCGATCTATGGATTAAGCGGGATTTAGTCCCAAGGATGCAAGCTTGATAAATTGGAGGATTATATAGAAATGGTGCGGCCTGATGATGACCAAAAAGAAGATTGCACCAAAGTGAAGATTGACACAGAAAAGTATTTTAGATAAAATACAAACAAATGTTCGATACACATTGAAAAAAGCTCGAAAAATGGTATACTATTCATAGTGTGCCATTTTCTGTTTTCAGGGTTTTATAAGGGAAATAATAGTATCAAACATGGGAATTTTGTGAGAAATGGACTTTAAGCTACATTCAGAATATCAACCTACAGGCGACCAGCCGCAGGCAATACAAAAACTGGTCGACGGTTTTCGGGAGGGCAATCAGTGTGAGACCCTGCTCGGAGTCACGGGTTCCGGCAAGACCTTCACCATGGCCAATATTATTGCGGCGAGGATTGATGAAACGGATATATGCATGGGAACCATGGTTTTTCATTTTTTTTGGATTATTCCACATACACAGGATATGGGCACTTATCGATAGGGAGACATATGCTTCTTTCTGGATGGGAATCATGGAAAAGAAGGGCTTGCCATATTTCCTGATTATGGGAATTCTTGCTGGTCTTTGCGTTCTTGGAATTATTACATTCATACGAGAATGGAAAGAGAATTACTTGTGGCGATGGATTTATGTTTTTGGTGGCATATATGTTCTCTTTGATCTATTTGCTATAGCAATTGGCTTGGAAGCGTGGCAGAAACTTCTGGGATCAATGTGTGATATAATATCTCCATATTGGAACATAGTTTGGGGGTTCTTTATATTACTAGTATATGGTTAAATAAATAACTAGTACAACTATCCTTTTCGTGGTATAATAGGATCACTTATAGAAAACGAGGTGCCTAATATGCCTAGAAAAGCAACATCATTAACCCTCAAGGAAGGTGACTATGACTACTTACGTTCTCTGATAAAGCAGCGAACCATTCAGGCTCAAGTGGTTATACGAGCACATATACTGCTCGACCGATACAACGGAACACCTATACGGACTATTGCACAAATATATGACATCAGCCCAGCAACTGTTCAGCTCTGTGTTTCAAAGTACATTGACGGCGGAAAGAAAAGCGCCTTATTTGACGATCAACGCAAAGGTCGTCCGGTAGAAATAACAGATGATGCAATCGCATGGATCATCGATATCGCTTGTCAACGGCCAGCGGATCTTGGGTATTCACAAGAGTTATGGACACTCAAGAATCTGCACCAACACATTCAGGCACACGCCGTTGATGCAGGTTTTCCGCGCTTGGAAACTATAACCAAGCCAATGGTTCAAAAAATACTTCATCGTTCCGATATTAAGCCGCATAAGATCAAGTATTACTGCGAGCGCCGGGATCCGGACTTTGAGTCCAAAATGCATGATGTCCTTTTGGTGTATAAACAGGTAAGCATGCAATTCGATGAAAACGGTAACCTTATCATCCCGGTAGATGAACCCATGGTGCACACAGTTTCCTGCGATGAAAAACCAGGGATACAGGCTATCGCAACAACCGGTGATGATCTTCGCCCGACTATCGAGAATGGTTGTGTCATGCGGGATACCGAGTATAAACGCCTCGGAACGCTATCGCTTCTTGCAGGAATTGACCTTCTGACTGGGGAAGCAATTCCATATGTCAGCGAGACACATAAGAGTTCCGACTTTATCGAGTTATTGAAAAAGCTCGATGCCAAATATCCCGAAGGAGATGTGATTCGCATTGTTTGCGACAACCATTCGGCTCATAAATCAAAGGAGACACGTAACTATCTCGCCACACGACCAGAGGGACGTTTTGTATTTGTGTTTACACCTAAGCACGGGTCATGGCTGAATATGATAGAGAGTTTCTTCAGCAAGATGACCAAGCAGATGTTAAAGGGGATTCGGGTCGAATCCAAGGAAGAATTAGAGCGACGTATATATCTATATTTCGAGGAAGTCAACCGCGAACCTGTAGTGTATCACTGGACATACAAGATGGATGAGGTCAGCGTTGCCGAGGCCGTTGAAGCCGGAGTCAAATCCAATGAGGATATATGTGCCAGTTAATAATTATTCAATGTACTATTTCCGTGGCATGTCCATGATTTCGGTATCCCTCAACGACATCATACCCCATTTCAATAGTATCGCTTTGATAATCCTGTAAGGAAGCACTTGCTATAAATATCTCCTCGTCCTTAATGAATACAGATAGATATATATCCTTTTCATCATTCAGCTCGCTCTCCCATTCGAAATCCTCAAAGCCGGATATTGCGGAATATGCCACTGAAATTGTGCTGTTTCCAACCCTCAGAGACATATACGCATCTCTGTCGGCTTCAGATACCGTTCTGATATGCAGCCGTTCGGTTTCAAAATCCAAATATGGCTTACCCATGTTTTCGCCTCTTCCGGTCACCAACTCATTTGTGATCCTGCTCTAAAAATAGTCCCTGCTCCTTCCTGTGGATGTGCCATCGAAGCAGTGCAGTTATCGCCGGTATCCCCCACAGGGTCCTATTTCCGACTCTATTGCAGTGATTCGCTGGGAAAGCGTCGGATGAGAGTAATCCAGGATGACCTTAGCCGGATGTGGATTAATATGTGAAAACGATTCTTTGGAAAGTCTCTTCAAGGCAGATATCAAATCCTTTCCATAGCCTTCCTTCGCGGCGAAGGCATCCGCCCGGTATTCGTTTTTTCTGGAGAGATAGTTGCCCAGCATGCTCATAACCGTACTCAAAGGCCAGATGATTGCCGACATGATGACAAATCCTCTGAAGATGGATTCCTCAATCGAAACCTCCTCCGATTCCATCTCGTCTTTATCACAATCCGCGATTCTTGTTCCCTTGATATCTTTGATCTTTACCGGCATTATCCAAAAACAGCCTCCCGGATCATGCCCTTTCTTTATGCGCAGATCATTTCTTGTAATCAAATTCATAAAGCACCTTCATGTAATTGTCCCCTCTGTTTCAAGCAACCAGAAAATGACATTATGGAACAGCAGAAATCCGGCATTTTCCGTTTTCCGTGCAGAACGTCAATGGTGATCCCTCCAGTAGTCCTCCGCGGCATCGTAGGCCTCGTCTTCATCATCATAGTCATCCTCGTAGTCGTAGAATTCCTCATACTTGTCATCCGCAAAGTCCTGGGCAGATTTGTAGGAATACACGTCGTAGGGATCATACTTTTTCTTTGACGAGCTGGACGTCTTTTTGGTTGACGATTTTCCCGTACTCTTATTTTTGGTCGAATACGTCGATTTATTACTGCTGCTGTTCTGCACCTTCCTCCAGATTTTCGCCTCGGCAGCCTTGCCTGCACTTTTATGGGTGCTGCAGAAATTACTGTCCTCTGTCCGCTTCGACGAGCATCCTTGCATGTTGCACCGATGGCTGCAGCAATAGCTTGTTCCGCCACCATACTGACGGTTCTTGCAGCCGGGCGCAATACAGGTATGGGAAGAGCAGTACCTTCCTCCTGAGATCGGTTTGCTGGAGCAGCCTGTACATTCACACTTTTTCTCTTTTGCCTCCACATCATGAACGCCCGCAAATGTAATCCCGGCACATATGATCAAAGCAACAGCCACCTGAAATAAATACTTTCTCATGATATCTTCCTCCCATACGAAATCTGCCTTTTACTCCTCAGAATAGGCATGTCCTGCGGTTTCAGAAGTCGTCATCACCTAAACCGTCGTCATCATCGCCCCACAAATCATCATCGTCGTCATCGCTCTCTTCTTCCGCATAGATCCCTCTTTTATTGACGTAGTCCTCAAAATCCATTCTGGCATAATCTTCATGAAAATCCAGAGTTCCGTCACCATCCCTGTCAAACAATCTGTTGTAAGGTCCCATATAGTTCCTCCTCTCAGAATGTGCTGTTTGTAGATACCTATGTTTCTTATCAGCGTCGACTCTGATTAATTCTGATTATATTTACTCAAATTGATCAACGCAATATCTCTGGTTTCGTTTCGTAACCGTCTTAATCATCCGACTCCCTGAACCTGGCCTCAAGCCTGTTGTCACTGCCTTTCAGGAGCAGGTCGATAGCGTTCTGATAACAGATCCGGTTCATCTCTTCTTTTGAAACGATTTCTCTCAACACTTTAAGACCTTCCCGGACCATCGGAGGCCTCCACGTGGATCTGTGGGCATCTGTTCCGATAAAATCAACGTAATGATTCTCCAGAAAGAAGATGGTATCCTCCATGCTCCCGATAAAAATATCATCCGTCAGGCTCGATATATTGATCTGAACCAGACATCCCAGTTTCCGCAGTTCTTTCATTACCGGCTTGATGTACACATACCTTTCGGCATGAGCGAGTATGACCCGGACGTCATCTTCCCGAATAATGTCCCGGACGATATCTATCATATTATCCGGCGATTCATGATAACTAAACTCCAGCATATAGTAATGAGGCGTGCTATCCTGATTACCCAATGGGTGATATAAAATTCCCAGCTTTCGTCTGACATCCTCCAGATTCGATTTTGTGCAGTGAATCTCTGTTCCGAATAAGAGTTCTTCGCCTGTCCGGCTCTTCAGCTCTGTTAGTGCATTATGTTCATATTGGGAAACTGCCGAATCCGTGATAAATTCAGAATGGGGCGTACAAATATATGCTCCTATTCCCTGCTCTCTTCCGATTTTCAGCATTTCTACCGCATCTGACATGCTTTCTGCTCCGTCATCGATCCCGGGCAGGCAATGAATATGTGTATCGAATATCAGCATAGCACTCTCCTCCTATCGCAGGCACCTTCAAATATCTTCTATACCATCCTATCATCCCCAGTAGAATGGATAAATGACGGAATCTCCGAATTAGAAACTTTTAATTTTCTGCCAGATGATAATTAACCGAAAAAATCACCCCGCCGAAACGCGACGGGGTATATAAAAGAGTACAGATATTTTTAGTAAAAAAATGGCGCAGCCTATCTCATTAAAAAGTTCCTGTCCGTCCTGTTCCTGTGATATAATTGAATTAGGCATAGAAAACCTCCTGAGGTGTGTTTGTTTTTTGTCAATTCAATTATACCAAAGGGGGGTGCGGGCTCTATGCCCTATTAATTTGCCGACATTGTTGAATTTTCAAGGTTCAGCACACCTTTTTGGTGTGGGAAGTTTTAGTAATTAATAAAAAATTGATCATTAAAAACCCCCGTAATGATTTAGATTAGTGTTAGCACATAAATTAAGCTGCATGCTTAAAAGCGAAATAAAAGCTCATGAAAAGTATAACACTTCCCGTGGGCTTTTTCCATCACTTTACTATCCTGTAGTAATTACGCATCGTCCTGAAACCAAAACCAGGGCGTTTTTTCATGCCGTCATTAAGTATCGGTTTTATAGAAAATATTGATATGATATAATGGTAATCGTAGGAATTTTTAATGGAGAAGTGATGTGAAACTGACGTCAGGGATCATGGAAGTTGATCTGCACGGAATGACCGTAGAGGAGGCTGTGAGAAAAGCCAGATACATGGTGGCAAAGGCTCCTGCCTCCGTTTATACCGTGCGCCTTATTCATGGCTTCCATGGTGGGACAAAAATAAAAGATGCCATAGAGAATGAGTTCACCCACGGCAACAATAAAAAAGTCATACGCATAAAATCAGGCGGCAATCTGGGAACAACGGATCTGGTTCTCCGGGAGCTTTGCTGATTATGCTTCTGGATGAACAATACAAGAA
>JAIKXO010000214.1 GCA_024684065.1 Lachnospiraceae bacterium | reverse complement strand
GATATCCTGTTTTTTCAAAATCCTCATCACTTGCGGAACCGTTCCCTGCCGGATCGTCTTTCTGTCTGTTATCAACAATTGTAGATGTCGTTCCCGCATTTCCCTCTGTTGTTGTGCGGCTATCATTAACCTTCACATCTGGCTTTGCAGGCTTTGCCGACTCCTTGTTCGATCCGCAACCTGCAAGCATCACTGCCGCTAATACAAATACTATGAGTCCTCTCTTCATTTCGCACCTCCTCCTATATTCTTCTGGATACCATCATGAATCCGATTCCTGAAAGCAAAGCAGCAAGGGCACCTACAATACAGGCGATACCTATGTCTCCAAACATCATAAGTCCAAATAAAATGCCGACTGCTCCCAAAATGATTAATAAAATACCGATTACCTTCATCTCTCTTTCCTCCTTTTTTGATAATCCCTCATATGGTTTTTATTCCTACGCCGGTTCCTCTATTATGATTCCCAATTCCCTTAATCTGGCTCTTGCCTTTTCAAACAGTTCATCACCATATTCTTTGACATCCCAACAATCTATTACCGTTCGTTTATAGTACTCTATAGCCTTTTCCAGATCAGGCTCTACGCCAAGCCCTTCATCATATATCTTTCCCAAGTTATACAAAGAGGTTGTGGTCTTCTTTTCAGGGATCAGAAAATAATCAATAGCCATTAAATATTCGCCTTTTTTCATATACATGAAGCCCATACATTCATATCCATGATCACATCCATGATCTGCCGCAAGACGATACCAGTTCATCTTAGATTCCCATGTCTCAGTGCGTTCTTCCTCCTTACAATTGGCAATTATTATGTATGAAGACCCCGGCAATGAATACCCGGTTTCATACGCAAGCTTAAAGTAATGACCTGCCTTATCGTAGTCTTCAACGACATAGTCTCCAAACAGATACATTTTTCCCAGGTTAAACAAGGCCTTCCCGTCTTTTTCTGACATGGCACTTTCAAGATAACAGCGGTATGCCATTTCTTCATTGTTTTCTTCTTCGAATTGTTTTGCCATCCAATTTAAAGCGCTGGGATTTAACATGGTTACATCCTCACGGTGAATGTCGTGTAATTGGTGCTGTTACTGATGTTGTCACAGAAGGTCATTGCCTCTGTCACGTTGGGGAAGTGACGCTCATCAACGATTTCACTCTCAAAAGCATCAATCTTTAATACGATCACCTTGTAATATGTCTTTGTAGCCATAAGTCTTAATCCCTCCATACCATTCATTTCCTGTGATTTTCCGGTTTTTATCGTTTGGTTATCGTTTTCGTTGGGTTCTCTCGACTCCCTGTATTTACAGTATGCGCAGGTTAGCTGTCCTATAATCACCCCATTCCGAAATGCCGATAAAATAGGCATTTTCAGACATCAGACATCCAGGCATATAACCGCATATAAAAAGGCATAAAAACAGACAGACACCCACGCCTTTTCAGCGCAGATATCTGTCTGGTTTTATCTGTTTTGTTGTATTGATTTACTATATGGATCTGTCTGTTTTCCTGCTATGATCCTGGGGTTTTCTGGTCCTGTCCCTTTCTTCGACAAAGGTCTTCTTTTCCTTTATCCTTGCAAGGAGAGAGGGTTTGTCTGAGGTGGATCTGTATTCCTGCATGGATTCTGCAACTTTTGCCTTATCCCCGAGGATCAGCTTTTCAAGGATCTTTTGAAGGCCCTGGATGTTAAACCTGTCTCCGAGGGCTTCCTTGAAGCTGAAATAGTCTCCTGTACCGCCGCCGACTATTATATGGTCCAAAAGCGGGATCCCCATGGCCTCTCCGGCTGCCATGACCCTGGCCGTGGTTTTGTGATCCTCCAGACTGGGATTCAGGCTGGAGCTTGGATGATTGTGAAACATCAAGATGCTCGTGGCATTTGAGAGGATCGCTGCCTTGAAAAGCTCTCTCATTGTGATCGGTGAGGAATTCACATCCCCGATGCTGACTATGTTGAAATTGACCGGATGCAGGGCTCCGTCCATGTTTACAACACAGACATGCTCTCTGTCCAGATCCTTCATCATCTCTCTCATGATATCCACCGCCTTCTGCGGTGTGTTTAAGATCTCCGTGCTATACAGGGGCGCCTCTTCCGTAAGTTTCAGTCTGACAGCGACCTGATCCAGTTTATATTCCTTTGCTCCCGGCATGGCCTTCATCCTCCTTTCCGTCTGATATGGTGATCGTTACGATGGTGTTCTGATCAATATTGTTCAGAAACTCCACCAGCTCCTTCATGTTAAGATCAGGGATTACCCGCCTGATCACTTCTTTTGCCGTAAATCTCTTTTCACTTGTCTGTTCCATAAGTTCCTCCTGCTTTCTTCGGAAAATCCATCTCGTAATCGTACTGATATTCCGACACTTCTTTGCCGTTTTTATCCGTATAGGAAAATCCCCGGATGCCCTTTGGGGTAAGGTAGGCGTCATAGGGCTTTCCGCTCTTTCCGGTAAGACCTTTAAGCAGGATCCTCTTTCCTTCAAGAAGATCCCTGACCTGCTCTTCTGTAAGGTCTGCTCCCATGGCTTTCCCAAACCTCATCCTGCAGTCCTTTGTTGTACAGAAAGGACCGTATTTGCCT
>JAIKXO010000181.1 GCA_024684065.1 Lachnospiraceae bacterium | reverse complement strand
TACATGGCTGATGAAAAGAAGGCGTTCTATTATTACATGAAGGATGTTCTTGATGAGAAGAACATAAAACTCAAGGATGTATATTCCTTCGCAGGCGTCACGGAATCTTATGGAAGCAAGATCCTTACAATGGAAAAACATACGAAGGACAGGGACCTTATCATACGATTCTGTATCGCAGGGCGTTTTAACTGGGATGAAACAAACAGAGCGCTGAAGCTGTATGGGTTTAATGAACTCTATGCAAAGGATCCCAGAGACGCGGTTATCATAGTGGCGATAAATAACCGGATATATAATTTTTACGACATAGATGAAATGTTATCGGAGCATGGGCTTAAACGACTGATAACAGAATAAAAAAGTTTACGGAAAGTGATTAACCCCACCATTTTGGTGGGGATTTTATTTTTTCAGAACTGATATCATATGCTCATAAGGATAATTACGCAGCGTAAGATAAAAGATCACAGTTACCGGAAGGCTGGCAGCTGTTTATCGAAGGAAGGTGAAGCAATGCGGAATAAGAAAAGCTTAGGATATTTTATTGCCGCAAGAAGAAAACAAATGGGATTAACACAGGAAGAGCTGGCCCATAGAATAGGGGTTTCAAAATCCGCTATAGCAAAATGGGAAACTAACGGAGGCCTTCCCGACCGGGATAATCTGAAAAGATTATCCGAGGTAATGAAGGTGTCAGTAGATGAATTACACAGGGTAATCAGCCAGGATGCAGCTGAGGAGGCTGATCCGAAAATAAATATTACGCCGGATGTAATAGCGGCCCTTGAATCTTATGGATACAGGGTGATCAGACCCGGTGGGGAAAAAAAGTCAGGTAAAGAGGAGGAATGAAATATGGCAAAGGAATATGATGATTGGGATGATCGTGTCATTAAATCGAGAGTAAAAGTACCGGATGTCGTATATATAAAAAAACCGTTCTTTAAAGATGTCTGGTTCTGGCTTACCATTTTCATGACCATACTGCTTTTAGCACTATTGATTCCTTTGGCGGTCATAAATCGGAAACTTTCAAGGGAAGTAAGGGAATATAAGGCGCAATCAGGTAAAGTTAATTCTTCTGTTGAGGCTTCTCAAACGGAGGAGCAGGCTTTTGGAGAAATAACTGCGGGAACGGAAGAAACAGATACTGATACCGCCAACGGCGGAAACCAAAAGCTTGGCGGATCCTCAGAGCCGATAGAATGGAATGATGAAGAGGTGTATTCTGACAACACCTGGGGAGCCGGCATTCCATGGGATTATGTCACGGGAGTCAGCGGATTCTTCGGCAAAACAGAGTACGAGGGCTCCGACGGGGTATCTCTTGTCGTTGCCCATGTTTTAAAAACAGACTACGAATCATATGTAGACATATTAAGGAATTCCGGGTTTACAGAGGATTATCAGAAACTGGAAAACGGGTATACCGGTTACAATCCGGATGGCTGGCAGCTCGCCGCCGGTTATAATGAAGATGATTACACGATGGAAATATACATAGTAAATCCTGAGAACTCTGACCAGGGAAGGGAACAGAAGAGAGCCGAAGACATGGAGCAGGAAATAGCGTCCTTTTCTGAAATCCAGTGGCCTGAGACAGAACCCTTCGATACGATGCCCAGGCCAAAATCAAACACAGGATTAGTATTGCCGGATTCATTCGGATATGAAGTGAAAATCGGCAATACCTCAGCTGTTGACTTTGCAGAGTATGCAATGATGTACAACACAGATGCATATGACGATTACCAGTATTATGAAGCTCTTCATGAATTTAGCTGTAAGGACTCAGGAGGATGGGACTATATCGGGAAATTGGACGAAGAATATAATGTGATGACGATCACGATAAGGAACTGGTAGATCAAAGTCAATATATACGTATTAACGAAACGGCTTGCCGTTTCGTTACTGCGTTTTCATAGTGATCCCTCTCTTATATTTGATGCCTGTATCTTACTGTAAGAGAACTGACATAAACAGGGATGACCAACGTTTTGGTAATGCGAAAATCTTTATAACGTCACCGTCTGATTTATCCTACATATAAAAGAAGTATTAGTTATCTATGGCTAACTTAATGCAAGGTGTTTTATTGGACAGTTTGCGAGTTGCGTCACATGCCCCTATTACGAGGCATGCAGTAATGACAGGGAATGGAAATGATTTAGACAAAAATGCGGATAAATGTCAGCTTTATTGATGAGAGGGGTATAAATACACCTTACAGGTATGGTATAATTTTAGCAGGCTACAGTATTTAAGAGGAAACCATGCCAAACATAATAAAAAGCTCTATGCTAGCTATTACGACGTATGAGTTATTTGATTTAGGATGGAGGAACTTATATATGGGAAAAGAAAAAAAAGAAACGAAAGAAAATGAAAAATCAAATAATGATAAGAGTGATATTGAATCGCTGGTAGAAAAAGCCGGTATGGCTCTTGGAAAGTCAATAGGGAATGCCGTTACTGCATTTGGAAATTCCGTCGAAAAGGCCGGAAGCGCAGCCAAAGATAAAGCCGTTGAGTATAAAGACAAAGTAGTGCAGACTAAGAACGATATCAATGATAAGCTGACGGAACTTGATCGAATGCTTGAGGAAGAGATCACTAATTATAATGATGCATATACTTTGATGAATGATAAAGGGGTTAAACTCTTTGTTGAAAGAAACCGTTCCGTAGATGTTATAGATGATGTTGAGTGCCTTGTAAACAGTATTGCAAACCATCCCAAAGAGTTTGATGATGATTTTGAATTGATAGAAACCAACAGAAAACAATTTATCAATTCATGTGAATTTGCAGACAGAGAGATAAACGCGGCAAGGAAGGCTGCAGGTGGGGCCGGAGCCGGTCTCGCCGCAGGAGCATCAGTTGCTTTCATGGCTCCGACAGCAGCTATGTGGATTGCTACAACCTTTGGCACGGCGTCAACCGGTACAGCAATATCTGCTCTATCCGGGGCTGCAGCAACAAATGCGGCATTGGCCTGGTTAGGCGGAGGCGCACTTGCTGCAGGTGGCGGGGGCATGGCAGCAGGAAATGCATTACTTGCTCTGGCAGGCCCTATAGGATGGACGATAGCAGGAGCATCATTGCTTTCCTCTATTGTTCTATTCACGAAAAAAAGGATAAAACTAAATGCCGAAAAGAATGAGGAAATAGAGAAGGTCAAAAAAAATACAGAGTCCATAAAGGAAGTTGATGCCAAAATAAAATCAATCCTTGAAGAGACGATCGATATAAGAAATGGGCTTAAAAACAGTTTTATGAACAGTATGGGACTATATGGAGGAGACTATGCTTCTTTCAGCAATGAGCAGAAAATGGTTTTAGGAAATATCGTTAATTCAACG
Organism: Lachnospiraceae bacterium; assembly: GCA_024684065.1. Next base: position 6,437 of record JAIKXO010000181.1, on the reverse strand, counting down.
ATGGCACTTTCTGCAATGCTTGAAAAGACTATTTCATAACGTGGGGTGGAAATGGGTTATAAAGAACAAATCATCAATATGTCAATAGAATACCTTATTGATTCACCAATTGGAGAAGAGATCCGGAAAATATTTGAACACATTGAAAAAAACCAGGAGGTATTGTATGGGTTAAATAACAGTGAGGATGATAAAGAACTTAAAATCCTCAGGATCGGAACAGTGCTTTCATTGGTTATCTGCGGGAAAATGTTTAGTGGTAAAAACTTAAAATCATTTACTGAGGATGACTGGAAGGATGTTGCAGACAAGGTTGCAGAGTATGGGATATTAGCTGATGGAAGGGACTATACAGTCTTTGTTTTCAATTTGTATTCAGAATATATTGATCTTTCCGTAAAGATCAGAGAGTCTGAAATCGAAGAAGAACATCGGAAAGATATAATTAAACTTTCAGAGGAACTGAAGTATAGAACCGGTCAATTTCAACGCGATGAAATAAATGAAGCAGATTATGTTGATGAATGTCTGTGGATTAGCTTCGATGCTATGATTAAACTTCTGGTTTCATACAAGACAGCAAAGCTTTCAAAAAAATATGGAGATCTTATAGTAGCCGCGAGCGACCTGGCAGTTCAGTTTGGACGATTTAAGCTATATGAAAAAGAAAATGCTCTATTAGATGAATACATAAGAAATCAGTATCAGCTTACCGAAGAATTAGAGACTAAATTCAAAGAGTATATTAAGGAATTAGAAGTACAAACCGGTCAGATAGATAAGGCTATTGAGGAGGCGTTTAGCGGTGATTTTCAAAACACCTTAAGGAATACGGTGAAGTTGGCGAAAGTAACAGGAGTCAGGAATGACAAAATTCTTGATTCGGTAGATAAGGTTGATGCTTTCTTTGTAAGTTAACAGGTCAGAGGTATGTCAATTATTACTCTTAGAAAGCCTGTATTCGAATGCGTCAAAGCGATGGGATAAGGTAGTGTATCTGCAGGAAGCATAGCAAGTAAACCGGCGGGACTGCCGGTATATGATTTGGAAAGGAGATATTATCAGCATGGCAAAATCATTAAGGCGGTAGAGGGAAGTCGTTTTAGCACAAACGTTTCCGCTGATGAACTCAAGGCGTGGGCAGAAGGGTATCTGTAAATGAGATATGACGATGAATTCAAGGGAAAGATTGCCGTGGTAACCGATGGCAAAGGACGTTATGAAGGCTGATGCAGAAGTGTCTGGTTATGTTCGGATACCGGAGATCAGACCATAAATCCGGATGGATGATCCTGATGATGAAGACGAAGAACAGGAAACTGGAGTTGAGGGAGAATGAAATCGAGTAATATTACTATGACGGTAATGGCAGGTATATTTGGAGTAGTTGTAGGTGATGCTCTCGGTGTGCCGGTTGAGTTTACAGGCAGATCCGAACGCCAGGCAGATCCGGTCACGGATATGCGTGAATACGGCACTCACAACCAGCCGAAGGGTACGTGGTCTGATGACAGCAGTATGGCATTAGCTACGCTTGACAGTATTATCCAGAACGGTGGGATCAATTACGATGATATGATGGAGAGATTCCGTGATTGGAAGATAAACGGAAACTATACTCCGCATGGAAAGGTATTTGATGTGGGGAATACATGTGCAAGGGCTATAGCAGTGTACAGACCGGGAGTTAATGCTACTGAGTGTGGTGGTGATGGAGAAAGGGATAATGGGAATGGTTCTCTTATGAGAATTATGCCGGTATCATTGTATGATGCCCTGGAGGAAGAGTATTGGCATGATACTTTTATTGAGGAAGCCGCTGAAAATAATCACGGAACGTCCGGTTTGACACACAGACATCCGAGAAGCATGGTTGCATGCCTGATGTATACTTCGATATGCCATGAGCTGATTTATCGAAAAGATGAGTCAGTTTATATGGCTTTGTGGAAGGGTATTCATGGCACATTTGATTTTTATGAGAGACGTGCGGTGTCGTTGCCGTGGTATGATGAGTCATTCAAACGGGAGATACGGTCAGATGCATATGGAAGGTTAAGAGATTTGGAAGCATTTATGAATCTGCCCGATAGCGATATAAAAAGCAGCGGATATGTGGTTCATACATTAGAAGCTGCTATTTGGTGTCTTCTGAATTCGGATTCTTATGAGGAATGTGTTTTGAAGGCGGTGAATCTCGGTGATGATACCGATACAGTCGGAGCCGTGGCTGGCGGACTTGCCGGATTAGCCTACGGATATGAAGGTATTCCGGCTGGATGGTTAGATGCGATAGTATCAAGAGATTGGATTACAAAGCTATGCGAGGATTTCGCATACATAATGTCATAGAATGGAGGAGTGGTCTGATGCAATATGAATGCAGGATAACTGTATTGGAGACGAAAGTGTTCCCGGAGCTGCAGGAGAAATACCTGGCTGATCCAAAGTCCGGCCCGTGCCCGTTTTTTAAGGCGGGAGATACTTTCGTGCTTAAAAGAAGTCAGATAAAAGACACTTTATAATATTGATAGAATACAACTAATATATGTTATAATAAGATTGTTATATAAGCTGCTTCGTTCATAGGAGGTCTATATGAAAAAGTATATTTTTAAAGTAATCGTGATTTTCAGCTTTCTGTTATCTGTAACATCTACTGCTGTGTTTGCTGCCGATAAAGGTATTTCCGCCTCATACAAAGATCTGGAAACATATGATTATCAAAATCTCTTGCAAAAATTCAACGAGTCAGGCGGATCCAATCCTGCGGATATTAAAGTCGGAGTGGGGAATGGTTCAAATGAAATAGTTTTAACTTTCCATGAGGACGGGTGGTATATAGCCAGGATGGAAGTCGAGGTATGGGATAAAGAAAATCAAAGATATTCCTGGATCTACTCTGACAGCCGTGCTAAAGGCCAAAAGACGTCACTCAGAATTGATAGTGATAAATATGAAATCAACAGAGTTGGGTATCAGATCTGGTTTTTTGGCTGGGATAATGACTATATGAATCTGCCTTGGGCAAATACAGATTATGCAACTGATTTTACACTAAGCGGTTACGCTGATTATCCGGAATTTTCCTGGAAAGAAAATTCCATTACAGCACCCGGGCAGCCTCCCAAATCTGAAGAGCCGTCCGATGCCTCGCCCGACGACTCGCCCAAAAAGAAGGAAGAAGATCATACCCCTCCGTCATGGATACTGAACCCCAACGAGAAGCAGGCGCTCGGCATCACATATACCGGGCTTGCGCCGGGGACGACTGCGGGCTACCAGGAGCAGGGGGAGGTTGCGGAAGCTTTGCTTGCGGCGGCGATCCCCGACGGATGGAAAAAGGCGTTCTCCTTCAGCCTGTTAAATGGCGGGGTTCCCGATCAGACATTGAAGCTCGGCACGCTCTCCATGTTCATACATCCCGAGTGGCAGAAGGAGAGGAGGGAGTATGCGATGCTCTGCCTTGACAGGTACGGAAAAGTTGCCTTCCTGCCCGACACAGATACCGACCTCTTGAGGTGCACCGTAAACGTGAACTTCGAGGGATACGCAATGGTCCTGCTGTATAAAGATGCGGCAGTTTAGGATCCGGTATAACGCAGTTATTCAGTAAAAGCGTGAGAAATCATGGATAACGGTACTCTCTGCGGATGGTGGAGTCTGCTGTATCCCATACGCAGTATGAGGCTGAGAGCTTCAGGGCGTTTCAGACTACGGTCGAAAGGAGGATTATGTTTAAGAAAGATATTCACAGGATCATGTCACTTATTATCTTTGTCTGCGTTCTGATTTCCGGCTGCGGTGGAGGAACAACGGGGAAAACCGGATCTTTTAAAGAAAAAAAGCCCTTTGATAACTTCGGGGACGGAGGACCGTATACGGCCGAGGTCCACACTCCGGAGGAGACGGTGAAGGATAATAATGATTTTATTTCAAAGCTTTCTTTTGAGGAGGGCATCGGAGATTTTAAGCTTACTCCTTTAAAATATGGGGACAGCGCAGGGGATTTCTGGATTATCGTGGAAAATGGAAATGATTATCCTGCCGCTGCCTATGTGACCCTTGTTATGAAGGATAATGAAGGAAATGTGATCTGTGCCTCGGACAATAAGACGCGTGTGTTAAAGCCCGGAAGCAGGGATATCATAAAGGGGAATCTGTCTGACGACATCGCGGATTTTGAGAAGCTCGAGATTACGGCAACGATAAGGGACGGAGAAAAGGAAGGGATCTATGAAACCCTTGAGCAGGAGGATATAAAAGAGGTCGGGAATTCTTCCACCGGCGACGGACGAAGGCTCGATCTTGAATATAATGTGCCTCATGGCTGGGTCACAACGGATGTAGCTGTGTTTTATGATTCGGATGATAATGTTTTAAAGATAATGCCTTTCGTCACGACGGGAGAAACGGGGATTTACGCCTGCTGTTATACAGGGCTTTATGAATATTCCCGCTTTGAGATTTTTGCCTGGAAGAATGACGGCGAGGCAGGAAGGCTTCCCGGCGCGATCCTTTCGGACAGCCAAAAGGCCGGATATATAAGTGAATGTGATAAGGATTATGAAAGCCTCGACGGAAACATCAGCTACAGATTTGATGAGAGCGCCGATGGAAAGACGCTGGTCCTTGCGAAAAATCTGACCGATTCCGTAAGATCGATGAGAATGGACGAATTCCTTATCTATAGCGAGGGCGCGTCTATAAAAGAGGACAGAGAGGATCGCGAATACAAATGGAATGTCGATGAAGGACATGAAGAAAAGGCAGGCGTACGATTTGGCGAGGAGGCCCCGGTAAATGTCAGGGAGCTTTACTTAAAGCCGGGGGAAGAGATAATCTGGGATACAGGGATAGGAGCAGGGGAAGATTTCTATATGCTCCCGTTTTCTGCGAATGTCGCCGAGCTTCCCGTACCCGAACCGGAAATGGAACTGGCTGAAGCGGATGACGGCAGGCTTAAAGTCCTCTTAGACTGGGTGCCCGAAAGCTTCGAAAGTGTCCTGCGGGGAACGGTGCTCGTGGTATATCGTACAGATGATGAGATCGTGAATGCTGAGACATTACAGATAAACAACGTACCAAATGGTTGCATGCACTATGAATTGGAAACTGAATATAACGGTGCTTATGACGCAGTGGAAGCATACCTTCAGTATCATTACATATGGATGCCGGAAGAGGGCGTGTAACGTAATCACAAAGCTTTAGAAAGAAACAGAAAATGAGTTGATCAGTGATGGAAGAAAAAAACAGGTTGAACGATGCTAAACTGGAAGCGGTGACCGGGAGAGACGGAGATGGCCGCGGACCGAAGTACAGGGTCGGAGACAGGTCCATGTCGGCACAACAAGAAAGAATGCAATTATTATGCGGCCAAATCGTCGATGTTTTCTGAGATTTGGCCGTTAAATAATCGACAAGATAATAAATGAAAGAATTTGAGAATATCGTTATAGGGAAAAACAGCATTCCTGCGCTGGTCATCACTATCGTCCTGATGATTGCGATCCCTGTTGTGATCTTCGTATACTGGCGAATGAAACATAGAGAGCAGACTAAGATCAGCTGGCTGATCGCCGGTGCTGTTGGTTTTATCGTTTCCGCCCGGGGGCTCGAACTCGGCGTACACTATTTCTGTATTATTATGGACAATCCTGTGTCCCGGTTTATAAACGGACATACCTTCGCCTATGTTATTTACGGGATCACTATGGCAGGAGTTTTCGAAGAATGCGGTCGGTTCATAATCATGAAATATATCATGAAAAAGAACCGCACACGTGAAAATTCGGTTCTGTACGGTATCGGCCACGGCGGGATAGAGATAATTGCCGTGTTGATCCCCGGCATGATCATTTCTCTGGTCATAGCTGTCATGTTTTCAACCGGTGATATGACAAATGCGTTTAGCACCCTTGGTATTACAGAGGAAAATGCAGCCGCTGCGCTTACATCTGTTCAGGCAGTTGCCGCATTCGATTACGGGATGATGGCTGCGAATGTCATAGAGCGCATTTTGGCGATGCTCTTACATATCGGGCTTACGGTTATCGTGTATTACGGTATCACTCAGGCTAAGAAGAGCTGCCTGCCTGCCGGCATAGGACTTCATATGCTGATGGATCTTTTTGCCGCACTTTACCAGAGGAGCGTGGTGCCGCTCTGGTCGGTTGAGATCTGGGCTGCGCTTGTCACTGCAGGAGTTGTTATGATCGCAATGAAATTTTACAGACAGATGGAGGCTGCTACCGGCCATACAGAGTAAACGGCATTTTGTTTGTGTGGATGCCGTTCGGTTTTTCAGCACTGATCACAGTTATTCCGGCTTTTGCGATTTGGCTTGCGGCCATTGGCGTGAAAATTAGACCATATCCCCAGGGCGCGTTTTAACGGCAGCATGATGGACTCCCGGATGCAGAGGAAGCGCTTCT
>JAIKXO010000149.1 GCA_024684065.1 Lachnospiraceae bacterium | reverse complement strand
CAAATCCATCCAGACAGCAAATGCCGTGAATTCTCTTTCCAAGGATCTGATCAGCCTGATCGTGAGCAAGGTGATGACGCCCGCGATCACGCCGGGAGGATTAAGTAATTTTATCCCAAATCTCAGGGACGAGCTGGCAGGGCTCTGTGATAACCTGACCAACATGACGGGGAACATCCATGAACTGTGCGGTGTCACGACCATAGACGCCACAGAGGCCAGGCAGGTCATCAACCTCTGCTGGGTCTATCTGGATGGTTATGAGCGCTATGCCAATAAGAATATCGATGTCTTCATGTATGAGAAGGGGAGAAAGGCTGCGCTTTATGATAAAGCCGTAGAAGCAGCAGAGGCGTATCGCGACGGGTTTGAGGAAAGGTCAAAGAAGTCGCTGGAAGAAAGGGTTAAACAGCTTTCTGAACCTGTAAAGCCTGTAGTACCGCAGACCACGGATGAGGATGAGCTTCTGGCTCTTGCGGACGAGCTTAAGGAGGGTTTTGAAGCGTTAGATGCGACATTTCGGGAGGATACGAAGGACCGGGACGGAACTCTTTTTTCCAGGCTTGAGGAGATCAGCTATAAAGGAACCCGCTATGATTGGTCCCATCCCTATTACACCGGCGGCGCGGGAATTGCCTGCTTTAATCTTTTTGTTACCGATTACCCTTCTTCCATAGACACTCTGGTTTTTGGCTATGATCTGGAGCATGATCTTTATAACTATCAGTATCTGCGGGACACCGGGGAGGATACCTTTGACAAGGCGATCGCCCAGGCGGAGGGATGTCTGGATAAGCTTTCCGCCTATGAAACCGAGGCGGAGGGACGATACGAAGCCTATCTTGACACTATGCTTTCGTATCTGGCACAGTTTGAGGGCGTAAGAGCAGCACTTTTAACCTATGACATCGAATACAACTCTTTCCCGACCCAGGCAGAGCTTCAGGAAAAGCTTGAGGATTATTATAAAAAATGCCTGACCAGTGAAGGCAAGTATGTTACCTACATCCCGTCGCAGACGGAAGCGACGATCGATGATATCCGAAAGGTGATCGAGGACTATCTGGAAATGCTGAAAGCGAAGAAGAAGGAGTGGATCGACTTTACGGAAACGGTAGATGCGGCTTTATCCGACTTCCATGCGCGTTACCTGGAAAAACAGGAGGATTTCGAGCAGACATATCAGGACATGTGCCGGTCTCTTTTGGAATGTAAGCGGATTTATGAGGACGATACCTATAAGGATTATCTGAGGGATCTCTATAAGCTGAATACATATGACCATGACCAGAGTGATTACGCGGAGGCGGAAAGAAGGATCGCCGTGATCCGGGAAGAGTGCCTGAAGGCCCATGACAGTTATGATAGAGAACGGATCAATGCGGTCGTCTGTAACTGGAGACTGGAAAACCTTCTTACACAGATGAAGGATATGAAGGGGAACCTGAAGGGTCTGGATTCCGGAAAAGTCTGGCTTCTAAACCTTATGGAGGGAACACAGCTTAAAAGGATAATGGACTTAAGTGCCGAATTATCTGAGGCTCGTAACAGTGAGGATTATTATTTAGGGGGGTCAAATAGTTGTGCACTGTATGGTTTTGATAATTTTGGAGCAAGAATGACCTACTATTCCGGATACAGTTATACGGAGTTTTCCGGCATGAACAGCTTTGAGCTTTCCCTTTCCGGGTTCTATGAGGAAGGGGTGGAGATGAAGCCGAATTACATGCGCGCGGAGAAGGAGACCCGGGACGGGATGAGGGATACGCTCTTAAACCGGATCAACAAGGAAACCGGCTATTATTCGATGGGCCATTATTACAACGACGACTGTCGGTATCTTTCCTATCTCTATTTCGATAAAAGTGATTATGACGGCGGGAGTCTTCAAAAGGGCTATTATGAGATCAGAAATCTCTTTTCCGACAAGATTCCCGGCGGTTATGAATATGACCTGCAGAACGGGCTCTATGAGCCGGTGGTTAAATTAAGCGGGCCGGTTTCCAGGAACAGTGATCTTAATATGATGGGGGATGAAATGAATCCGGTGACGGCAGAGGGCGATGCCGCGCTGACCGCCGATAAGGAGTTAGAGATTGGCGAGGTGTGGAACCTGGGGAGCAGGATCAGGCTGTACCCGGAGAATGCCACCGAACGGACCATTGTCTATGAGAGCAGTGACAGGGATATCTGTACGATCGATGACAACGGCGTCGTGACCGGTACCGGGAACGGCGTGGCTTTGGTTTCGGTCCGTGCCCTGGACAGTGCCTGGGTTAAGGAGGAAGACGGCACCATCACCTATACCCCGGCTCCACTTACCTATACCGTTCTGGTGGGAACCGGTGTGGAAGATGAGGGATTTACGGAGGAAACCGTATATGATGAAGATGCGGGGATCTGTCTTAAAAACTACGGAACGGCAGAAAATCCTTGTTTATATCAGGAAACGGATAACGCCGACGGAACGAAGACTATCCGCATGGCGCTCAACACGGTATCCCCGGACCTTGTATATGTGGCAGCGCTGTATGATGCAGGCGGAAAACTTTTAAGAACAAGGACCCTGCGGGGCGGTTATGACACAGGATGGATACCGGTCTCCTTCACCTTAAAGCCGGAGAACGGACTTCGCCTCAGGCTTTTTGCCCTTTCCGAAAACGGCTTTTCACCTGCCGGTAAGGTGATTCTTGATGAAACCATAGCGGATGGGGTACCTGCAGGCGATGCGGCCTTTTCCTATACGCTGGAGGATCCGGATGCGGGCCGGTCCTACGTCATGCTGTCCATAGCGGGAGAATATGAGAATGTGGGAAGCCTTCCGGGGCTTAATGAGAAATCACTCTATTATATCGATCAGAAACTTTCGGAAACCGGCGAGGCCATAAGCTTTTCGGTCAGACCGAAAAATACCGATGCAAAGCAGACGGTGGTCCTTGTAAGCGGAGGAGACGGTGGGGAGTCCCTGATCGCAGATCCGGGAGCTGTGCAGATTGTCGGGCATATAGACAGCACGGTTCCTGAAAGCGGAGAAAAAACCACCCCTCCGGCATCGGATCCCGTGAGCGG
>JAIKXO010000137.1 GCA_024684065.1 Lachnospiraceae bacterium | reverse complement strand
TGCATGCCTGGTGATAACGTAGAGATGACAATCGAGCTCATCCATCCCATCGCTTGCGAGCAGGGTCTTACCTTCGCTATCAGAGAAGGCGGACGTACAGTAGGCTCAGGCAGGGTTGCTACGATCATCGAATAATCCAGCCGGCTTTTAACAGAGCACATGACATAAAATAAAAACAGTCCCCTTTCTTTGAAAAGGGGGCTGTTTTTTTCAGAATGTAAAACGGCATCCCGAAAACTGAGGATGCCGTTCTTTTTTAAGCCTTCTATTCAGCCTGTTCTTTCGATATTTATTTTACGATCTGTGCCGAATTCCTGTCACTCGTGACCGCCACGACGAGCAGGAATATAATGCCCTCTATCAGCTGCTGCATCGCAGGATCAAGCCCCAATGTCACCAGGCCTGCGTTCAGAATAATGTACAGGACCGAGCCGACAACAACATTCTCAAACCTGACCTTTGCCCCTCCTGAGATCGGCATGCCTCCTAAAACAAGCGCTATCATGATCTGTGTTTCCAGACGGCTTCCTGAATTGGCGGTAACAGAACCTACCTTGATCGCGCTTACAAAAGCCGCGAGTCCTGTTATGGCGCCTGCCAGCACGTAAACCCAGAACTTCATTTTATCGGTCGCGATGCCCGAAAAGGCGGCCGCTTTTTCTCCCGCTCCTATAGCTTTTAAGTGTTTGCCGAATCTGGTATATCTGAAAAAGAAGAATGCCACGATAAGCACCAAAAGCGTGACCGTAAGCTTTACACCGTCATTGTTCAGAGTAATGGTTTTAACAATATCAGCCTGTACGGGCGCATTTGTGGTCGCGAATTCAATAACTCCCCTGAACAGGAACATTGTGCAGATCGTTACCACGAAGCTTTTGACCTTGCGTTTTACGTAGAAGTATCCGTTGAACGCCCCTATAAAGGCTCCTGCTACTATACCTCCGATTATTGCGAGCGGAATGCTGTACTTTGACAGGAAGCAAAATACGAGGGAGGATATTCCCAGGATCGAACCCTGTGAAAAATCCAGGCCTCCCATCGTCATTATAAAAAACACCCCGGTCGCCGCGATCATGGTCACATAAACCTGTGATAACAAAAGCTTTATATTCATCGGAGCGAGAAGCTTTCCGTCAGATAGAATATTGAATACAAGCGCGACCGCTACAAGCGCTATAACAGGAAGCACGGTCCTGATCCTGGAAGCGACGAAAGTCTTATTCAATATGGCTTCCCGTGTTTTCAGGCTTCCTTCTTTGTTAGATCCATAGCCGCCAGCCATTTTGCCCTCCTTAAATCATTTTTGAGATCAGGTCATTTTCGGTAAGGGAAGGATCCCGTAAAAGCTCTTCACCGCTGTTTTTTCCATCCTTCATGATGATGATGCGGTCGCACATTCCGATGAGCTCCATGATCTCCTCAGATATCATTATGATAGATTTTCCTTCTTTTCTCATTTCATCCATCAGAGCATAAATATCCGCTTTGACCTTAACGTCTATTCCTCTTGTCGGACTGTCCAGAATTATGATGTCCGAATTTTTCCCTATCCATCGCGCAAGAACAACCTTCTGTTTGTTCCCTCCTGAAAGCTCGGAAACGTATTGATCCGTATTAACCATCTTTACGGCCATTTTCTCAGCGTACTTTTTGGCAAACGCCTTCAGCTTTTTATCGGTGAGAATATGTGTGGTCCCGCCGAGCTCGGGAAGCGAGGGCAGGCAGATATTGTCACCGATGCTCTCATTGATCACGATTGATTCATTATCCCTGTCCTTTGACGCATAGGCAATGTTATTTCTGATCGCGGTGATGATAGAATCTATCTCCGTTCCGTCAGCAAGCCTTACGCTTCCGCTCCGGTCATAGGAAGCTCCGAAAACGGCTTTCCCCACTTCATGCATGCCACATTCCGACAACCCGCCGAAGCCAAGTATCTCACCCTTGTGAAGTTCAAAGCATACGTCATTGATAACGCCGGGGACGGACACATTCTTTACAGAAAGCACAACCTCATCGGAAATCTTTTCACCGTAATCCTCTCTGTAGTAATGCTCGCCAAGCTCACGGCCTACCATGAGCCTCTTCAGATCAGCTTCCGTAACCGCTGCCGCATCCACCGTATCAATGTAAACGCCGTCCCGAAGGACAGAGATCCTGTCACATTTGTCAAGGACCTCGGGCAGGTCATGGGATATAAATATGACGGTATTTCCCTCATCCCTTATGCGCTTCATATGCTTATAGAGCTCTTCCCTGCCCTCCTGAGAAAGCGCGGTCGTAGTTTCGTCGATGACGACCACCTTAGGAGAAAAATACGTTGATTTTATGATCTCGACAAACTTTCTGTCCTCAAAATTATAATTATCTATCATCTCCGCGCCGTTTAAGCGGTCAAAGCCATATTTCCTTAAAAGCTCATTCGCCTCCTTAACCATCGCTTTAGTATTCTTGATCCCGAATTTTACAAATCTGTCCTCATGACCGAGAAAGATATTCTCAGCCACAGTCAGCCCCGACAGAGTACCAAGCTCCTGAACTATTATGGAAATGCCTTCATTGTTTGCTTCAACCTGGTTCCTTGCGTTTATCTCTTTTCCGTCCAGAATGAATCGTCCTTTGTCTATGGAAACAATGCCTGTGAGCATTTGAACCAGCGTAGACTTTCCCGACCCGTTCTCACCGATCAGGCCATGAATCTCACCTGAATAGAAATCTATGGAAACATTCTGAACCGCTTTAACCACTCCGAAGGTCTTTGAGACTTCCAAAGCCTGTAATCTTATTTCCGGCATATGGCCCCCCTATTTTACGATCTCGCCTTTGATCGGTTTCATTGTAAGCGCAACTACCAGAAGAAGCGCTACGCCCGTAACTACTGTCTGGATCGCCGTCGGCGCTCCTAAAGTAACGAATCCGTTATATATTATCTGGATCAGAAATTCACCAACAATGATAGCAGGAATAGGCAGCCCGTACTGGCGGAAGGCCAGTCCGAAGAAGCATCCCATCGTAGGTGCAAAGTTCCTGCTCATGGAAGCCATGCCTGTTACGGACGCCATGGATGAGCCGTAGGAAACAGCGAGTATTCCCATCAGTCCGTCAAAGAAACCGGTAACCATGAAAGTCAGGATCTTATATTTATTCACGTTAATGCCCATGTTCTTAGCCACGATTTCATTGGAGCCGATCGCATAAGCATAGGTTCCCAGTCTGGTATACACAAGTAAAGTATAGGATAAAAGAAATGCGAAACAGGCTATGATCAGGTTGCCGGGAGCATGACCGAAGAAGGTCTGGTCCTTTGTGAGAAAGGCCTGAACATCACCGCTGATATAGTGCCCGACAGACTCATAGATGAGAGCGAGCCCCGTGGTGACTATCATAGAAGGAATGTGCAGTTTGATATAAGCGACACCATTGATAAGCCCCACAAGAGTCCCGCAGAGCATTGCCGATATAAGGAAGCCCGCATAGCCCATTCCCAGATCCTTCATGCATACGGTTCCCACAATGGCGCAAAGTATGCAGTTGGCACCAAGGGAAAAATCGAAAAGACCCATCACAATAATAAAATACAGGCCAACGGCGCCTACCGTATCAATGAGGCACTGTTGAAAATATCCCAGCAGCTGATCCTGTCTTCCGAAGGTTTCGGGACGCAGGATCTTAAAAATGACATAAGTCACCAGGATAAGGCCTGCAAGAATAACAGCGCCCGTATACCGTCCAAAAATTCTTTTCAATCCATTTCGCGTATCGGATGAATTCATAAGCGCTCCTTTTTTACGCCGTAAAGCGGGGATCCCCGCGATTGATCAGGCAGAAAGCCTGAAAAGATCCTTTTGTGCAAACAGAGCCGGCTACGCCGTAACCCGGCGATAACCGGCTCTTAAAAAATTACCTCTTACTTGGCATGGCGCTTCTGTACGTCCGCCAGTGAATGAATTGCCGCTTCTTTTGCAAGATCTTCGATAGAAAGCTCCGACATTGCCTTGAGTTCTTCCTGAGTGTAAGGAAGCTCATCTACGAAGTACTGTGCGTAATTGTCATAGTCTTCCTTGGAAGCTACGAAGATGTAAGGGAAGATAATCTCTTCAAAGGAATCCGTAGATACCGTATAGTTCCCTTTTATTGCGTTGTAAACCATCATGAAGGCAAACAGGGGATCACAATAATGTCCGCCTGACTCTGCTGCCATCGAGCCGTCTGCAAGCCTCTCGCCGAGCTCGGGGATAAAGTCGGTAGATACGATAGCGATCTCTCCGACTTTTCCTGCGCCTTCAACAGCTGCGATCGTTCCCTGAAGAGGATTTCCATTGCCGCCTGCCGCGATCAGCGCGTCAGTATCGGGATCTGCGGACATAAGAGCTTCAGCTGCCTGTCTGCCGCCGTCAGAGGAGGTTCCCGCATACTGAGGTTCGGAAAGAGTAGCAGGATCATCGGGATGAGCCTCGTTCCAGGCTTCAATACCCTGCTTGTAACCTTCCCATCTGCCGAGCCACGTCGCATCTCCCTGAACCCATCCGATCAGGCCGATATTCCTGCGTCCCTGCTCCTCGGTAAGTATTCTTATGAGCTCTTTTCCGTTTTCTATCTCGTCCTCATGAACCGCGCCGATGAAGTAAGGAGATTCCTTAACCATCTTATAGATCTCGGGACTGTTCTCTTCTGAAACAACTCTGAAGAACTGTGCGAGGTATACCTTGTTATCATTACAGGTCTGAGTGGCCAAAGCCATTTCCGAGTCAGCGGAATTGCAGATAATGATGCCCTGGCAGCCGGCTGCCGCAAGCTGCTCGACGGATGCCGTAACCTGATCCGCGACAAAGCCTGTGTCAACGTACTGAACCTCTGCGCCTACAGCCTCTGCGGCCGCGTCAAGGATCTGTTTGCACTGCGAGCCGAGAGCATCCGTAGATGACCAGATCGAGCAGCCGATCTTGATCTTCTCGCCTTCAGCGGGAGCCGCCGCTTCCTCTGTAGCCTCCGAAGATGCTTCCGGAGCCGCCGCTGCCGTTCCTGCCGCCGGTGCCGCACAGCCCGCAAGAAGTGATGCCGTCATTGCTGCTGTAAGTAATGTTGCAAGTAACTTCCTTTTCATGTTTCCCTCCTTAAATTAATATAGATTAGTTTATATATTTCCTCACCTTTCAGTGGATGATTCATTATTCTCTCAGGGTCCGGTCATTACGTTTTCCTGTGAGCTGTCTGACCTCTGTCCGCAAGGCGTCCCGCCAGGATCCTTTTCAATGAATTTCTCATCGTCCCAATCTTATAGTGATTATTACCAAAAAAGTATGGATTATTTTTTGCTTATTGGTAATTTTTTTGCCGGATGGCATTTTTATCCGGTCGTAATTAAAAAAATGCATAAAAAAAGAGCATAAAAAAACCGCCGCGGGTACAAAACGGCCACAGCGGTCTTTTTATGTCAAATTGATTTCCTGTACTTGCTTGGGGAGATCCCCACTATCTTTTTAAATACCTTTGTAAAGTAAAAATAATCATTATATCCCACTGTTTCCGCTATTTCCTGTATGGACATGCTCTCATCCCTGAGAAGTTCCTTCGCCCTCTGCATTCGCAAAGAAGATATATAATCAGAAAAGCCTACCTGCAGCCTTTCCTTTATCACGCTGCTCAAATGTCCCGTGCTGATACTGTATTTGGCAGCGAGCGATGTAAGAGAGATATCCTCCATGTAATGCTCTCTTATGTCCCTGATCACATTATCGATCATTTTATCATAGACAGGCGTTATGTCCTCCTCAGGGGAAGCCTCCCCCTGTTCGCTCTTAATGGCATTTATCACTCTGATAAGTTCTTCTTCCTTGATAGGCTTTAACAGATAATCAAAGGCGTGGTACTTAAGCGCCTCCTTTGCATAGGCAAATTCGGCAAAGCCTGTTATGATTATCACCTTTGTATCGGGAGATACCTGAGGGATCGCCTGTAAAAGTTCCAGGCCCGAAAGACCGGGCATCCTTATGTCCGTAAAAACGACATCCGGCTTAAAATGCGCGATCTCCTCCTTAGCCGTCAGCCCGTTATTTGCCATTCCGACCACCCACGCATCAGCGCCGATCTTTTCAAGCAATTTCTTAAGTCCCAGCGTTATCCATACTTCGTCATCCGCAATATAAACATTCAACATCTTATATGATCCCCGAAATTTCAGATTCGCAAATGCGGCTCTTCATATCTCTTTCATATGATCGGGCACAGACATCCATATGACCGTGCCCTCATCTACAACGCTTTGTGCCCTGAAGGTATAATCATCACCGTAAAACAGCCTGAGGCGCTGGACAATGTTTGACATCCCGATACCGTTGCTTTCCTTCTGATTTTCGAACTGCTCATTCAGTTTTTTCAAGGTGTCCTCATCCATTCCGCAGCCGTTATCCTCAACCTTCAGTTCGATCCTGTTATCGTTTTCTGAAACAAGAACCCTGACGAAGCCTTCGCCCATTTTCCTTTCCAGCCCATGGAAAACGGAGTTTTCAACTAACGGCTGTAAAAGGAATCTGATCATAGGCTTATCAAGAACTTCAGGGTCGGCATCTGAGGTTATCTTAATCCTTCCCATGAAGCGGTAGTCTATTATTTTTGAGTATTTTTCTATATATGATATTTCATCACGGACCGTCACGATATTGCTGGCCTTAACCGCATACCGGAAGATGTCGGAAAGAGCCATGGCCATCTCTGCGATGCTGTCCTGATCGTTTATGAGAGCCATGTCTCTCATGCATGAAAGCGTATTATATAAAAAATGCGGGTTTATCTGATTCCGGTATGCTAAGATCTCCATCTTCTGCTGGGCAAGCTGCGTTTCGTAAAGCCTGATCTTGCTGTCTTTGATCTCCTCTATCATACGCTGGTTGTCGTCGAGCATATGATCAAGACTTGCCGCGACCGTTCCGATCTCATCTGTTCTTTCAAGCCTGAGCCTTCTCTCCGGATGAGTGATCGAATTGTCGATAAACATGGCGATGACACGTATGGGCTTCGCCATCTGATAATATGAAAAGAAAATGATCACCGCAAGAAAAAGCAGGCTCAGGGCCGACGCAAAAATGATAAGCTTTACAATGGCTTCGCTTCCTGAGGTGTTTTCCGATACGGAAACCGCTATGGCTATCCGGATCCCGTTCTGCCAGTTGCCTTCCCTGTAAACAAAATCTTTATTTTGCTTTAATTCATCCATTGAGGTATCAGGCGGGACATTTCCAAAGGTATAGAACGACAGATCCGAGTTTCGGGGATCGCTTAAGAGCATCGCGGACGTATTGTTGAACATGATATTATGAAGCACGCCGTCAATTCTCCATGGTTCGAGAATGAAAACGCACATACCGCGCTGGCCGGCCTGTTCATCGATCCGGCTGTAGATTGGATAATAGAAGCCGTAAAAGGAGCTGTTGGAATCCGAATAATAGTGATCAGCGTTGAAGGCCTCCCAGCTTCGAAGGTAAGCCTGTCTTTCCGGCAGGGTCACGGGCTTCCCCAGAGTCAGGACAGCATTCATGCCGCTGTCAAAAAGGATCATTGAGGAAACTTCTCTGTTTTCGAGGGTAAGCTGGTAATAATCTGATGCGATCTGTTCCTCCAGTTCCTCTCCCGTAAAAGTATTTATATCGTCTTTGCTGAACGGGCGGCAAAGCATCTCCGCATTATACCTGAGATTCTCTCTATATTGTCCGAGGGCATTATCCGCCTGTTTAAGCAAACTGTCCGACAGGGCCTCTACATAATTATGCGTAGTCTGCCTTACATAAAAATAGGAGGCATAAAGGGTAACCGACAGAACGGCCAGAATGGCAAGGACAATACAGATAAGCTGTAGCAAAAGGCTGTTTTTTATCTTCTGGGTCATGTCCCCGGCCCTCAGCTGTTTAAGCTGTCAGTAAATCTCCTGAAATATTTACGACTCTCATTGTCGCATTTAAAGACTCCTGTGTCCTCTGAAACCCCGGCAAACACCTTTCCAACCTCGTCCTTTAATATCCCGTCAATAGTTTTCTCATATATTTTATCAAAAAATCTGCAGATTATCCATATATTTGATACGGGGTTTCAGGCGGAAACAGGAGATCATTTACAGGAATGCGGAGGCTTTTACCATTGCAGGCAGCCTCGGGAAATCCTCAGGAAAGGAAATGATCCGGTCAGTAAGACGGCTCAGACCGGCATAAACTTACGTTTATGCCAAAGCGCATGATCTGCCCTGCAGACCGGCGCAGTGCCGTGGCAGAGCATAGCATACACAGGTTAATATCAGCCTATCCGAAATATTCATAATTCTGTCTTATATGCTCGCGCATGATGCTTTCCGCCAGAACCGCGTCCCTGGCCTTCATCGCGTCAAGGATCTTACGGTGATAATTAAGAGCCGGCGTATATCTCATCTTTTCGATAACGTCAAACATAGACTCCTTAAGGGCGGTTCTCAGTATGTCATAGGCTTTGATTATCATCGGATTTCCGGTCAGTTTGACGATGGTCATATGGTAGTTCAGGTCGTATTTGGAAAATGCCGCCCTGTCATCTTCATCGGAAGCTTTTTTCATTTTTTCCAGAAGCTCCTCCAGCTGGCGGAGATTCCTGAAATCGGCTAAGGGTGTCGCGATCCTCGCGCTTTCCGAATCTATCATCTCTCTGAACTGGAAGACATGCCTCTGCGAGGGCTTTCCAATATACATAAGAGGTATGAGCTCGTTAAGGGAATCCTCGGGAGCGGGCTCTCTTACGAAAGAGCCCGAGCCCGTGCGGGTCTCGATAAGTCCCAGAGCCTTGAGCTTCTGCATTGACTGACGGATGGTCATTCTGCTGACTCCGAAGGTGGCGGAAAGCTCGTTCTCGGAGGGCAGCTTGTCGCCCGATCGCCAGTTGCCTTCTATAAGAAGCCCCTGCATCTGCTCGAATACCTGTTCCACTGCATTTACTTTCTGTATCGGTTGTATATTCATGATAGTCATCTGAACGGTTTATAGTCTTTTAATTTATTCAGGTCAAAAGCAAACGGTTTGATTGTATTACAGTATAACTGTATAGCTGTATAATAGGTATATGAATTTATTATATACACATAATTCCGACATGTCAAAGAATTTTTTATGCTAAACATCAATGATAAACAGCCGTTGACTGTTATGCCTCCGGTGGATCGGCCCTGAAAGCTGCATCACCTGCGTTATTGAAGCCTGACCGGCCGGCGCTGTTTTCAGGGGGCTTATCCGTATCCATGCGGTAAATGTACAGTCCTGAACCCTGAAAAAGCGCTGTTCAGCTTATATGTACCGAAGCACAGAGGCCTGCTTGACAATTGATCGTTTAGAGAGTAAGATATGATTAATCTGTATTACAGCATACAGCATACAGCCGTCTGCCTGCAGCCGAAAGAACTTTTTCGCAAACAGACTGTGACCGGAATATCAAAAAGAAAAGGAGGATATAAAGTGAAGGCTTATCTTTCATACATATTGGACCCGAAGGATCTTGTATGGCCCG
>JAIKXO010000080.1 GCA_024684065.1 Lachnospiraceae bacterium | reverse complement strand
GGAATAAGCGTAAGGGAGGCAGATGTAATGGCAGATATGAATAATACAGGGATAATGAATAAACGGACAGAGCTTCATTTGCTCACGGAAATGTCTGATTATACGGGAGTTTCCGGAATCGGAGAGATCCTTAAAGAGACCGATGGATGGGAGGATATCGGGGCTCTGGCCATAACAGATATAAACAGTGTTCAGGCATTCCCGACCGCTTCCTATCTGCGTAAAAGATATGATATCAGAATTCTGTATGGAATGACTGCGACAGTGGTTCACAACAGGGAAAAAACGCCCTGTATGCTCATAGCTCAAACAAAAGTCGGAAAAAAGAATCTGTTTCGGTTGGTGACTGAGGCATATAAGAAGGAAAATGACGGAAATCCCGTAGTTAGTTGGGAATATGTGTTGGGGCACAGAGATGGTCTGCTGATCGGAGCATCTTGTGACGGAGAAGTAGCAAAAGCGGTATTTGAGGGTAAAACAGATGATGAAGTGCTGGAGCTTATAAGGGGATATGATTATATAGAGGTTCAGCCGTGGTCCAATATGATCAATATGTGTGATGAAGCACGGGCAGAGGCAGTGATCAGACAAATAGTCCATCTTTCCCAAAAGGCTGACAAGCCCGTTGTTGCTGTATCAAATGCCACATTCATCTATCCGGAGGATCAGATATGTTATGAGGTTATAAGCAGCATGGATCCAAAAGGAAGCTGTGACAAAAGACCCCGGTATATCCGAGGAACTTCCCGGATGCTCGAGGAGTTTGGCTTTCTGGGTGATGAAAAAGCATGGGAAATAGTTATTGACAATCCGAATACTATTGCCGAAATGTGCGATGAATTTGACCCGTTGACAGATCAGAAATATCCTCTTCACTTTCCAAATGAAAATGAGGAGCTTAAAGGAATATGCTGCAAAGCGGCTTCCGAACAGTATGGAGATCCTTTGCCGGAGATCGTGGACAACAGGCTTAAGCTTGAGCTGGATGTTATCAGTAATACTGGTTATGCAGGGATATATCTGTTCACAAAGATGCTTACGGATAAAGCCAGAGATATGGGATATATGACCGGGATCAGAGGGAGCGGCGGGGCATCCCTTGTCGCTTACTTTTGTGGAATCTCGGATATAAATCCGATTCCGGCACACTATCATTGTCCTGAATGTAACCATTTCGAATTATATAGTGATCGGCCGGAGGATTATTGGTATACAGGATACGATATTCCCGGCAGAAAATGCCCTGATTGCGGCACATCGATGAACGGAGACGGCTTTAACATCCCTTTTGAGCTGTTCGCCGGATTAAACTTTGACAAGGAGCCTGATTTTGATCTGAATTTTTCAAGCGATATACAGAGTGAGATATTTAAGTTTGTTGAGGAACGCTTTGGAGAGGAGAATGTTTTCCGGGCCGGAACCATATCAACGATCATGGAAAAGACTGCCGGGATCAAGCTGTATGAGCATGCGGAAAAAACCGGAGATAACGAATATGCTGCATTTTTCCAAATGGAAAAGGAAATAAATCATGATTATAACGATTATGGTTTCGTTTATGAACATAATGGTGATTTTTCCAGGATGGACCATCCCGAGTTTAAGAAACGTTATAAGGAGTGGAAACAGAAAGAAGAGATATTAACAGGTAAAATTGCCGGCACCAAACGGGGAATGGGGATACATCCCGGTGGGATCATGGTGCTTCCGGAAGGAACGGAGGTGAATGATATTACGCCTGTTCAGTATAAGCGCATTCTTGGGCGAGATGTCAGGATATCTCATCTTGAGTACCATTCGATAGATGGGAATGTTGGAAAGTTTGATATATTAGGGCATGATACGCCCAATATCATCCATATGCTTGAGGAAAAAACCGGTGTCAGCCAAAATGAGATCCCGTTTGATGATAAAAGGGTAATGAGCCTTTTTAAAGGTGCGGACGCCTTTGGTTTTGAAAACCGTAAGCTGAACGGAGTGTCTTATTTTGGAACCCTTGGGATTCCAGAGTTCGGATCAGTTTTTTCCTGGGAAATATTATCAACTGCAGAGATGGAGCATTTTTCTGATCTGATGAGAGTTTCAGCACTGCAGTTGATAATATTTCCCAGGAAAAAACTGATCCGAACTCTGGAATCCCAAGGGTTCCAAAATAAGACACTCCGTTCAGCTTACGGTT
>JAIKXO010000065.1 GCA_024684065.1 Lachnospiraceae bacterium | reverse complement strand
AGTGGAATCGATCGTAGCCGCATCGGGATGGATATAGCCCGCCTTGTACCATTTATGAAGGAGCCGGTATCTGTTCATAAGCTCATCACATTCCCATAAAGGGATCGCCTTAACCGAACCGTCGCCGTCCGGATCATCGTACGGGATCACCACAACGGGATCCACGATCCTTTCAAGGAAATTCATAAATCCCGCAAGGCCCGCCTTATCCATGGCCAAAGGATAGCTCTCAGGATGATCCTCCTTATAGGCCCTAAGATACGGCTCTATATCGGCAAACGCCATTCTCTCGGGGATCTCCATGCCTTTCTCCCCTTCAAAATAATCGGCGTTCAGCCTGAACATATCCTCCGCCCCCATATCCTTTAACGTTGGAACTCCGAAAATACGTCCGTTAAGTTTCGCGCAGTCCCAGTATTCCCCCACAGATTCATAAAGCTCAGGGGTTTCCTCTCTTACGAGTTCCGTGATGTCGTAATACAGGCCCGCCGAGGCGTTCTTGTCGAACTTGTTAAGCCATGAGCTGGTAAAGACCATGTCATAGTATTCCCCGGAGGCCATCATAAGGTTCAGCTTATCCGACGGCTGGAATTCAAGCTCGACAATAACCCCGATCTTTTCCTTTGACACCTCGTTTGCCGCCTCAATAACCTCCTTCGCGTCAAGCGGCATATTCCCGTTATCATAGGTTACGACGCGAAGCTTAACGGCCCCGTCGGGATCATATCCCAAAGGACCTCCGCAGCCTGATAATGTCATGACCGCCATAAATGACAGAAGAATAAGGTTTAATATCCTCTTTCCCATATCCTCACCCCTTGACCGCGCCGACCGCCATTCCGGTCTGCAGAAATTTCTGGAAAAAAGGAAACAGTATCATGACCGGCAGTATCACGACGACGACCAAAGCCATCCGTATCGTAACGGCCGGCGGGGTATATGACTGCATCCCGGAGAGGTACTGCGCGTCCCGGGTTATTGTGTCAATACTTCTTTCCATATTTACAAGCACATATTGCAGGGGATAGAGCTCCGTATGATTGCTGTCAAGGTAAAGCAGGGAAGGGTACCAGCTGTTCCAGTATGAAAAGATTTCAAATACTGCTACCGTCATGATCACCGGCTTCGAGACCGGGATAACGATCTTCGTAAGGATCTCGATCTGCCGGCACCCGTCGATCTTCGCCGCCTCGAGCATGGCATCCGGAAGGGAATCCATGAAGTAATTCCTCATGATCAGGATATACCAGGTGGAACACAGTCCGGGCAGGATAAGCGCAAGGTAAGTGTTCCTGAGATACAGAATCTGCGTATTTACCATGTAGCTTGCAACGAGTCCGCCGGAAAAAAGCATCGGGATCATGATAAAGACAAGCATGCCTCCCCTGAGCCTGAATTCCTTTCTTGACAGCGCGTAAGCCATCGGGCACATCAGAAGAAGCCCCAGGACCGTTCCCGCGGCAGTGATAAAGAGCGAATTAAAAAAGGACCTGGCCAGATACCCGCCGGATCCGGCCAGATACCTGTATGCGTCCAGGGAAAAGGACTGCGGAAAAAAGCTGTAGCCGACAGCCGTCACGCTGTCCTGCGATGATACCGATACGATCATTACAAGAAGAACAGGAAGAAAGACAACAAAAGCCAGAGCCGTGAACAAAAATGTCACGACTCTGTTTACCCGCCTGGAATATGCGCTGTCTTCCGGCCTGACGTAATTAAGTTCAGATGCTTCTTTTTCCATAAATGATTACCTGATAATAAAAGCCTGCCGGCCATTTGACACTTTACATCGTTTTCTCCCGGTGAAGCTTAAAATCCCGGAACCTCCGGATAGTATGCCATGTCAGGGCACAGTGCTTCCTTATAGGTACCCTCTAAAGGCTCCTCCCCGGTTTCCTCTCCGGTATCGTCTATAAAGGTTCCTCCGACAAAATCATATATAATATGGAAATAATATATCTCTTCGTTCTCCTCATGCTCGTAGTTCATGACCACCAGGCCGTTTCCGCGTAAAAACAGGCTGTCAAGCCTGTCATCTTCGGGAAGGAACTCCCCGACTATGTCCATTCCGCAAAGCTCTTCGGCCTTGTCCTTATCTATCTCCGTTCCGCCGTATTCGTAAACACTGTCATCCTCTTTATTATAGAAGAAATAATAATGTTTCCATGTATGTCCGAGCAATCCGTCAATCTCGGGGTCATAAATGCTGTCATAGCTGCTGTCCATTATTTCGAACACATCTTCCCCGTCCTCATCCGGCAATATCTCTCCGGCTCCGGAAAAAGCAGCTTCAACGGCGTTTCCGTCAGAGACGGACCAGGCAAAGGTCTGGATCCCTGTCGCATACACATTATCAAAGAGCACGTATTTTGTATCTCCCAGAGTCATGATGCGGTCCGAAATTGACGTTCCCATTCCGTCCGAATCAATGAGCTTAACGCAGCCGTCGCTTCCCGCAAACCAAACGGCGCCTTCCGCTATATCCAGTTCCTCGAAGTCATCAAGAGACTCTCCTGTAATGGCAAACGCCTCTTTAGTCCCGTCTCCGTCAAAATCCTGCGCGTCAAAGAATAAAAGCTCATCCTCATCCGCCACGGCTTCTTCAAGGATCATGGCCTTAAGATCAGGCTCGCCGGAATCCTTCGCATCCGTTATATCCCCGGTATCCTCTGCATTCTCTTCCGGTTCCTCTGAATCAGCGTCATTTTTGTCCGCGAAATCTTCGAGAGCTTCAGCTTCAGCCTCCACACTGTCCGCGACCTCTTCAAGTTTTTCGGCATATCCTTCAAGAGCCATCAGGTCCCCATCCGCTCCGTCGCAGGCTGACAACGACAAAGCTGCGATAACAAAAGCCATACATATGATCTTTTTCTTCATATCCGATTCCTCCGTTTATTTATTGCCACACCTGCTCATGTACCGCTGCTTCATATTATAACACAAAAACTGCGCCGATATGCGCAGTAAATCGTACGCTCAGGCACGAACTTTGGTCCGTGCCTGAGCAATTCGGCATTTGCCTTGACAAATGCCGAATAAGTCCGATCGTCAGATCGGATCAATTCCTCATTTAATCAACTTTCGGAAGTTTCGAAATGGACTCTGCTAACTGCTCATCCGTCGGGATCTCATCTGTCATCTGCCCCTCATGATATTTCTCGTAGGCAACCAGATCAAAATAACCGGTACCGGTAAGTCCGAAGAGAATCGTCTTTTCCTCACCTGTCTCCCTGCACTTAAGCGCCTCGTCTATAGCCGCGCGGATCGCATGTGAACTCTCCGGAGCGGGAAGGATGCCCTCGACACGGGCAAACTGCTCGGCCGCCTCAAATACCGAGGTCTGCTCTACGCTTCTTGCCTCCATAAAGCCGTCATGATAGAGCTGTGAAAGGATCGGGCTCATTCCGTGGAACCGAAGTCCTCCGGCATGGTTCGGCGAAGGAATGAATCCGCTTCCAAGTGTATACATCTTTGAAAGAGGGCAGATTAGTCCGGTATCACAGAAATCATACGCGAACACGCCTCTTGTAAAGCTCGGGCAGGATGCGGGCTCTATAGCGATTATCTGATAATCCGCTTCACCCCTGAGCTTTTCTCCCATAAACGGAGCGATAAGGCCGCCAAGATTTGAACCTCCTCCGGCGCATCCGATGATTATATCCGGTTTGATCCCGTATTTATCCATAGCGATCTTTGTCTCAAGCCCTATAACCGACTGATGTAAAAGCACCTGGTTTAAAACGCTTCCCAGCACATAACGGTAACCCGGATTCTTTGTCGCTACCTCAACTGCCTCCGAAATGGCGCATCCAAGGCTCCCGCCGGTTCCGGGATGCTCACTGAGGATCTTTTTTCCGACCTCTGTCGTCTCCGAAGGTGAAGGCACGACCGATGCTCCGTAGGTGCGCATAACCTCTCTTCGGAAAGGCTTCTGCTCATAAGATACCTTTACCATAAAAACCTTGCAGTCAAGGTCAAAATAGGAACAGGCCATGGAAAGCGCGGTGCCCCACTGTCCCGCTCCGGTTTCAGTGGTCACACCCTTTAAGCCCTGTTTCTTTGCGTAATAAGCCTGGGCGATCGCGGAATTCAATTTATGGCTTCCGCTTGTATTGTTTCCCTCGAATTTATAGTAGATCTTTGCAGGTGTCTGAAGCTTTTCCTCAAGACAGTATGCTCTTACCAGGGGTGAAGGACGGTACATTTTATAAAAATCCCTGATCTCCCCGGGTATCTCCACATACTGCGTGGTCTCATCGAGCTCCTGCTCCACCAGTTCCTCGCAGAACACCGCCGAAAGCTCTTCTGCCGTAAGCGGCTGCAGGGTTCCGGGATTAAGCAGGGGAGCCGGCTTATTTTTCATATCGGCCCGCAGGCTGTACCATGCCTTCGGCATCTCATCCTCATTTAAATAGATTTTGTAGGGGATCTTGTTTTCTGACATCTTTCTGTCTCCTTTCCTTAATTATAAAACATTAATTGACTTTGCACCGCACTGCGCAGCAGATCGTGCGTTTAGGCTTAGGCACTGCGATGCTCCCGGGACAGATAAAAAAATACCTGCCCCATACAGCTAAGTTACTGCTGGGACAGGTAGTGATATTCATTACCTGCGGTGCCACCCCGCTTGGTGTAAACTACACCCACTCAATGCATACTACCGACCGGACTGTGCCGATTCGGTCTTCAGACCGAATCATTACCGTAAAGATTTTTCATCCATCTGGTCTCCGCGGCTATGCCCTTTTTAAAGCAGGCCGCCATATGCCGGATTTTTTAACGAAGATCCCGCTTCGTCTCCCATACTCCGGAAAGCTTAAACATATAAGGACCGGAACAAACTGAAGTCCGTTCCCAGGCACACGATCGGCGCATAGCTTTCCGTTTCCTCTCGCCCTCAGAAGTCCATTCGGCCAAAGCACTTTTACCGCGATCACACCGTCCGCGGCTCTCTCTTAAAAGGAGGCTCCAACTTACTTACTCTTCCTCAACGGTTTAGAAAAGACTAACACATAAAATGCCCTCCTGTCAATACCGCAAAAAGCGTTTTTTATTGACAAAAACGGTGTTTCTGTTTTATACTGACAAACGAATTGAGTGCCAAAAACCGCACTTCCGGCTCGATATAAACCCCGGAGGGACAGATTATTTTCATGACTGCGCCGGTTTGCATAGCAGATCATGCGCTTAACACAATTTTCTGCCATTTTTTCTTTTCCTGCGTATAAAGATGTAGAGGAATTGATCAGGTACCGGCATACAACAGAGTGATACAGGAGGGCGTTATGAAAAGCGTGTTAAAGGCATTATTCGATTACCAGAAGTTCGAGCAGAATAAAGATCTTTCAGCCGTGATCGCTGATACGGATCAAAGATATATGGGGAAAAATGGTCCGGGAAAGATCATCCCGCTGTCTGACGAGCTTCTTAATCTGGCGGCTGCGGGAACGGGCATTCCGGATTGGAAAAAACCGGGGGAGGAGAATACAAACAATGACAACGGATCACATCTCAATCAGTAACGGCGATAAGCAGATAGAAAAGATACTGGAGGAAGCCGACAGGCTTGCGCAGTACGAAAGCTACGGCCCGAAGGACACCCTGCGCTTAAGGCTTTTAGCTGAGGAAACGATCGGCATGGTGAGGGGTATTACCGAGGATATCGAAGCGGAGCTTTGGTTCGAGGGTGATAAAGACATCTGTAAGATCCATTTAAACGGCAAAACGAATATGAGTCGTTCGAAGTTTGATGAGCTTATGTTGATGTCCACGACCGGAAAGAACACTCTTGCAAAGGGAGTCATGGGAAAGATAAACGAAGTGATCCAGCTGACCTTTATGTCTCCCGGTGATCTGAGCAAATGCGCTATTATAAATTACGGCCTTCTGACTCCGGAAGATACGATGAGGGATCCGACCTTTGCTTTCCAGACTCTTCAGAGCAATATGTGGTCTCTCAAGCAGTACAGGGAAAGCCTTTTCGATGAAAAGGATTCCGACCAGGATAACGCCGACGCCTGGGATGAGCTAGAAAAGTCGGTAGTCGGAAATCTTGCGGATGATGTTCAGATAGGCATCAATCGTGACAAGGTGGAAGTAACGATCATAAGAAAGCTTGAACATAAATAATTTAAGCAGTTTCGCGGGCAGGACATTTCTTCCAGCCAAAGACAAAAGAAACAGCCTGAATCTTCGATATAGATCCATATACCTTGCGGTGCAGAGAGTGTGTTAAAAGCCCGGCTCACCCCAAGGTTTTTTGCCGTTGTAACATAGCCATATACTTTACCGGGTATGGGCAGGAGCCGAAGAAAGCATCATACCTTTAACAGCAGCAGAGTAAAGGAGCCCGCCAAATATGAAGAAGAAAATATTCTTTATGACACTGATCACCGTAGCACTGATCCTTTTCAGCGTAGTTATAGTCATGCTGCGACAGATGGACCACATGCGTGAAAAGCTTATCGCCAATAACCAGGAGACCGGCAGCCAGATCGAGGAGATATCCGAAAATGCAATGAGCAAGCAGACCCATGACCAGCTTACGGAGATGTGTACCGGAAAGGCTAATCAGTCAAACGGCCGGTTTTCGGAATTTCAGGATGATATCTGCATTATAGCCAATACCATGCAGAACATTTATGATAATCCGGGCAGATACGGTGAAGCAAAGCTAAAGAAAGTCACTGAATCGGATATGGGAAATCCGGAGACCATTGTAGCCTACGCGACGGATGTCGATCCGGATTCGGAATCCCTCCGGAGGGAGCTTTCAAAGATAGCTGTGGCACAGGGTACCATGAAGGCCGTGCATGTAGGAAATGATTCCATGTCGTCCGACTACTTTGCGACGGAGACCGGTATTTTCCTCGGAAACGAGATCATTTCGGATATTAATATCGCAACGGAAGAAAAGCCTCTGACCTTTGACGCAAAGGAGCGTCCCTGGTATATACAGGCGGTCGAAAAGGGTGAACCCGCTTTTACCGGCATCATGAAGGATGCCGACAGCGACAATTACGGAATAACCTGCGGCGTGCCGGTCTACTCTAAGGGTAAGCTTGCAGGCGTCGCCGGGGGCGGAATGTATCTGAGTTCGATCCAGGATGAAGTCGGCAGCTTCCGCGTTGGTCAAAACGGTTATTCATGCATAGTGAACAATCTGGGGCAGGTTCTTTTTTCCGGGGCAGAAGAGGGTGAACCGTTCTTTGCCGATGGAAGCGATAACGACATCAGGGAGACCGGAAGCGGCGATATTTCGGAGCTTGTTAAGATTGCCCTCTCCGGAAAGAACAATATCCGTCTTATCAGTTACAATGATGAATCCTACTATGTGGCATATGCTCCGATGGAAACCGTCGGCTGGACATACATAATAGTGCTTCCCGAGGAAGAGGTTTTAGAGCCCACGAAGAATCTTCTGGCATCACTGAACGAATCCAATGATAAGCAGGTCGAGAGCATCATGAATACTATCATGACTACTGTAGGCATGATGATCCTTATAGTCCTTATCGTGGGTATCGTTGCGGGATTCCTCTCCTACCGCCAGGCAGACAGGATCACGAAGCCGATCGAAAAGCTTACGGACAGTGTCCGGAATCTTCAGGGCGACCAGCTGGATTTCAAGTGGGATCTGAATACCGGCGACGAGGTACAGACCCTGGCCGAAGCCTTCGTTACAATGACCGGCCGTATGAAGCAGTATATAAAGGACATCACGGAGATCACGGCGGAAAAGGAAAGAATAGGCGCCGAGCTCTCGGTGGCGACGAACATACAGGCTTCCATGCTTCCCTGCATCTTCCCTCCTTTCCCCAACAGGAAGGAATTTGACCTGTATGCAAAGATGGATCCTGCCAAGGAGGTAGGCGGCGATTTTTATGATTTCTTTTTCATAGATGATGATCATCTTGCCCTTGTCATGGCCGATGTATCCGGGAAGGGAATACCTGCGGCATTATTTATGGTGATAGCCAAAACTCTCATCAAGAACCATGCCCAGCTTGCCGAAAAGGTCGAGGATGTATTTGCCAATTCCAATAACCAGCTCTGCGAGGGCAACGGCGAAGAATTATTTGTTACGGCCTGGCTCGGGGTCGTTGACCTTAAGACCGGTGTCATGCAGTTCTGCGACGCCGGCCATGAAAACCCGTATATACTTCATGAAGACGGCACGGTTGAAGCCCTTCTTCCTCCCAGAAAGAAACCGCCTTTAGCGACTCTTGAGGGACTTAAGTATATACCAAACGAGACCGTTTTAAAGAAGGGTGACTGCCTGTTCCTGTACACTGACGGCGTACCGGAGGCTACCAACTCCGGAAACGAACTCTATGGGACGGATCGTCTTGAAAAGATACTTGCCGGACATACGGATGATTCCGCGGAAACGCTTCTGACCGAAGTCCGTGCCGATGTAGACGCCTTTGTCGCGGATGCTCCGCAGTTTGATGACCTTACTATGTTAGCCTTCCGTCTTAAGAGCTTAGAAGGTGAGTCCGTTAAGGACGGTGACGAGAATGCGTGACAGATCCTCTGTTTTTAAACTGTTCCTGCTTATAGCTTTCTGCTGCCTGCTCACAGGATGCTCACAGAAAAGCGCACAGACTTCCCAGGCAGGTCCCGAAGAGCGTGAGCTCAGAGAAATAAGGATAGGCTGTTTTAACTCAGGTGAATATTTCTACTACAGGGATATACTGGATTCAATCGCCAGGGAATTCCAGCAGAAAGGCTATATCTCCGGTTACGACACCGAAAAGGAGCGTGAGACCACAAGAGAGGTCTGGGATGACTTAAGCGCCTGCAGCTCGGATGTTTTTCATTTTATTCCGGAGATTTATTATGAAAAATACTTTATGTCCGACGAGGAGCTCGAAGCCGCCACTCTCTGTAAGGATGTGGATCTTATGATAACGATCGGGAGCCTTGCGGGAACATATCTTACGGAGCAGGCGGACCGCATATCCTACGATTACATGGTGGTCGCGGTTACCGACCCTATTTCCGCCGGGATAGTTGCCGGCGAGGAGGAAAGGGTCAACGACCGCTCCTTTGCCGTGGTTGATACGAAGCGTATTTCCAGGCAGATAGAAGCTGCTTATGAGATCTTCTCCTTTAAGAGCGTCGGTGTCGTATATGAGGACAATGAAGCGGCCTACAGCTATTCCGGTATAGGGCAGCTCAGGGAGGCCTGCAGTAAATACGGCTTCGAGATACATGAACGCCACGTCAAGGAAGCCTATTCGGAAGATGAGTATGACCGTTATTACAGCGAACTTAAAGACGCCTATACAGAGCTTATCCCCAAAATCGACCTGCTTTATATCACCACGGCTACGATAGAGGATGATAAGCTTCCCTGGCTTTTAGAGGACGTGATAGATGCCGGGATAGTCACCGTAGCGGAGACTTCGGAAAGCCAGGTGGAATATGGCGCAATGATGCACATCACAATGTCTGACGCAAATGAAGACGGACAGTTTGTAACGTCAAGGATCATCGAATATGCCGCGGGAACCGATATAACCGAACTGGGGCAGGTGTTTGAGATAGCGCCGAAGATCTGTCTGAATAAAACAACCATAGAAAGAACCGGCGTGTCGATACCGCTTCAGACCTATCTTGTAGCGGACAAAATATATCAGTAGCACACTATTAACAGAAGAAAATTCAACAGGAATACTCAATGGCCTTTATCAGAAAAAATTATCTGCTTGTCATCGTAATATCCGTAGACCTTGTTATCTCAATACTTTCCCTGGTCCTGGGATGTTTAATGTACACATCAAACTATAAATCAACGCTTCAGAACCGTATCTATGTCGAGGTTACCGACCTTATCTCAAATATAGGATACGGCCTGCATTTCGGAAAGACGCTTGAATCCTATTACGGAATGGAATCCGTGCTTAACGGGGCGCTCGATAACCTCTCAGACGTAAATGCTCTGTACATAGGGACAGGAGAAGGCGAGATCATCTTTTCCACCGAAGCAGGGGAGCTTCCCGATGAGGTTAAGAAGCTTCTTACCGGAAACAATCTGAAAAGGGACAACATGTTTTACTGCGTATTCCGTCTTACGGATACAGCGAACCTGATCACGGCAAGCGATATTTCCGGGATCGAAAAGCAGTGGAGCGGATACTACCGCCACCTTGGGCTTGTCACACTGGCAGGCTTCCTTATATCGTCCTGCATCATGGCGCTTTTATGGAAGCGCCTTAAAGACCACGGCATTGCATACAAGGCGATGATAGCCGTACTGGTCCTCTGGATCATCTCCATAAGCAGCTTTGTCGGCTACAGCGCATATCATGAATACAGGATAAGCATAGACCGGATGTATGAGACGATAGAAGCTACAGTCATTGCGGATCTTTCCTCCGTTCATGAACAGGGTATAGACGACAGGAATATCTCCGGGCTCGACGACTACCTTGCCGGCTTCAGCGATAATATTTCAGAGCTTGAATCCATTTCATATGACGGGAAGAGCTTTACCTTTGAGCTTTCTGCTCCCTACATGCAAAAGGTCATACTTGACTATGTCATGCAGACACTTCTGTTTTTGGCCTTTTCTGCCATGATACTTGCCGAATACCAGATTTTTATGTCCGGCGTTACACAGGAAGGACAGGAGGGCAAAACAAATGACTGACCTGAAAAAACAAAATCCCTATGTCCGGCTGTTTTTTGTTTTCGGCCTGTTAGCGCTCTCCATAGGAGACGCCTTCAACGTACTTTTTGTGAAGCAGATGGCGGAAGGCTTCGCTCCCGCTGACAAACT
This sequence comes from Lachnospiraceae bacterium, assembly GCA_024684065.1. The sequence goes on along the minus strand of JAIKXO010000065.1, from coordinate 12,763 downwards.
CGAGCTTTATACGAGCCTCCCGATCACCGCGATGTCCGCCATGATGATCGCGGGCGTCATCTCAGCCAACCAGATGCTTATAAAAATGAAGGGCATTACGTCCTTTTTCCGTGTTACAGTCGTCGTTACGGCTCTCGGTATGCTGCTTCGGGGCATAGCCTTTCATTATATTATCATGCTGCTTGGGTTCATGGCGGTAGGATTCGGATACGGATGTTTCTATATAGGGATCAGATATTACGCGTATCTTTTTGATGACGAACGTGAGCGGATGGAATCGCTTGCCTTCATAAGCGGAGGCTCCTTTGCCGGACAGTGCATGGGCACGGTTTTAGGCGGCATAATGGCCGGCCAGATGCCTTACAGGATGGTATATCTGCTTTCGGTGGCAATTCTGATCGTACCGTTTTTTATAATCGGAAAGCTCGATATCAAAGCCCGTGTCAGGGTCGGAAGCTTAAGGAATTCACTTAAGGTCCTTAAAAATCCGCGGGCGAATATCTATCTTCTGTTCATGGTATTGCCTCTGTTTTCCTGCACGGTTTTTACTTCCTATACCGTTCCCCTTGAGGCCGACCTTTTCGGTTACTCTTCAACGGTCATTTCTGCGCTCCTTCTTGGCTCGTATCTTATCGCGGCCTATGCGGGTCCCTACATGACGAGGACGATCACGGCAAATATGACGGCGATCAGGGCAACATATATTTATTGCATAGGAGACGCTTTCCTCATTGCTGTCTACTCTCTTGGAAAGACCTTTCCGCTCCTCGTCCTTATTGTGCTTCTGCTCGGAGCCATGGACTCTTTCGGACCGAGCGTTATGACAGAGGCTTATACGGCCTCGAAGGCCGATGACAGCTACAGTGACAGCGAAGCCCTTATAGTCTATATCCTGTTTACAAGGATCGGGATGACAGTCGCTCCCAGTATCATACTTATCTTCGGAACCTCTCTTGCGTTATCCGGGGCAGTAATGATCGGAATGGCATTATTCCTGATATCAGGAACGATCCTGAATGTTGTGGTGAATAAAAAAGAATGAATATGAGAAGAGCCGTATCATCGGATACTGAAGAGATCGTACAGTTCTGCGAAGACTGCTTCGGAGAGAATTATACCTTTGTGCCTGAAATGAGAGGTTTTATCGAGGATGAAGAAAACCGTCTTTTTGTGATGGAGGATGACGGCAGGATAATAGCTGCCGTTCTTTATCTTAAAGATGACAAAAGATCAGTCATGGAAGATATGGAAGTGGAAGAAGCCGATTTTGACCGCATTAGCGGCGGAAAGCCCGTTCTGCACCATAAATTCTGCATAGTCCGAAATGATTACCGGGGAAGAGGCTTAATGACGGAGCTTATGGAGAAGGCCTTAGCCGAGCTTGAGCGTGAGAATGTTTACGGAGCCGTCTTCGGCCAGGCATGGATCAGACAGGAAGAAATGCCTATGGAAAACATCTGCGCAAGAACAGGTTACCATCCGTATAAAAGGCAGATAAGCCCCTGGTGGAAATACGCTGACAGGACCTGCAATATCTGTAAAGGCAGGTGTAAGTGCGACGCTATGGTATATTACCGGAAATTATAGCAAAATGCAGCCTCAGAGTATGACCGGATCACTACCTTTGGCGCATCAGTATGAGAACCTTCTGCGGAAAAAAGGGAAATACCGCAGGAAAATGTAAACAATAAGGGGGAGTAAATATAATTATGAAAAAGAGGTCCGTTACCACGACCGCCATATATATGGTGGCAGGTCAGGCGATCCTCATATTTATCGTGTTCATGATAACCGCACTTGTTTTCTTCGGAAGGGTCGTTACCGAAATATACGATGACATGAACGTTTCCATAACCGGCGCAGCGCTTGCGGGCGTTGATCACGATGATATGAAAAGCCTTGCCAAAGAAGTTGATTCCGTAATCAGGAAAAAAGGAAGCTTTGACGAGGCTTTCGAAAATGAGGATGAATGGCTTAAGGCCTTTGCGGAAATCCAGGCTTCGGAAAAATATAAGAATGTCTGGGAAAGACTGAATACCGAACGGCAGGGAACCAGATCCACCGCTCTTGACTATGTGCTCATCTATCCAAATGACAATATGGAAGTCTTTATCATGGACGCCTGTGACGTTAACGTTCTTTCATGCGGGGTGGTTCATAAGATAGATACGGGCGCGTATGTCAATCAGCCCAAAGAGGACTTTGACGGCTTTGTTACCAGATCTTCGACCTATGGAAGATTAAGGACCGACGGGATCTCAGTATATCTCGATACCGAAAACGGGATCTATGCCTATCTCCTGTCTGACATCCCTGTCAAAAACGTCAACGGCAGGATCTTAAGCTTCATGGGGCAGACTTCTCTTGCCACGGTGATCGCCACAGTCCTGATATGCTTTGGCGTAGTCCGGGTATTAAGACGAAAGGTGGTCAGTCACATAACGATGTTATCCGATGCCGCCGAGACGTTTGTCAGCAATTATGAACTGCGTTCTGGCAGCCATGACGAAAGCCATATCTTCGACGAGCTCACCGGATGTGATATCACTGAGTTATGCAATCTGGCCTCTTCTCTTCAGAGCATGGAGCTCGAGATAGGCAGTTATCTGAGAGATCTTGACCATATGGCCATGGAACGGGCCAGGATCGATACCGAGCTTGACCTTGCGAGAAAGATCCAGGCCGGAGTTCTCTCCAGGGATTTTTCTTCCATAAAGGAAGTCTCTGAATTTGAAATATATGCGACCATGGCTCCGGCAAAAGAGGTCGGCGGTGATTTCTATGACTTTTTCATGACCGATGACGATCATCTCTGCCTGGTCATCGCTGATGTCGCAGGGAAGGGTGTTCCCGCCGCCTTATTTATGATGATAGCAAAAGCGCTTATCAAGAACCGGATGAAGAGCGGCGATCACCCTGCTGCCGCCCTCGAAAACGTAAATGAACAGATCTGCGAATATAATATCGGCAACATGTTCGTAACGGTCTGGCTCTGTGTCATCGATATCCGGACGGGAAAGGCAACGGAGGTCAATGCGGGCCATGAGCATCCCGTAATAAAGCGAAAAGGCGGGGTATATGAGCTGAGAAAGTACAGGCACGATATCGTCGTAGGCGCAATGCCCGGAATTCATTACAAAGAGCATGAATTCGAGCTCAGGCCGCAGGATGTGCTCTTTGTCTATACCGACGGTCTTCCGGAAGCGACAGACAGATCGGAAGAACTGTTCGGGACCGGCCGTATGATGAAGGTGCTTAATTCAAACACAGATGCCGATCCGGACGGGCTTTTGTTAAGCGTAAAAAATACCGTGGGCGTTTTCGTGGGAGAAAGGGAGCCTTTTGACGACCTCACCATGATGGGTATAAAATGGGATCCGAAAGGTTCCGAAACAGATTCCAGATTGTAATTTTAAAGAGGAGGGAAAACATGTTTTTCAGAATAGACAGAAAGATGATGAATACCGTAAGCGGCATTTCTACGGGTGTGATATACGCTGAAGGCATCGACAATGCAAAAAGCTGTCCGGAGATTGAGGCCCTTTTAAAGGGCGAAGTGGAAAAGGCGGCAAAGGAGCTTGCCGGGACAGACCTTCATTCGGCACCGTTTCTTTCACAGTACAGGGAAGCGCTTAAGTCCTTTGGCATAAACCCTGTGAAATATCCATGTTCAATAGAGGCGATCCTTGCCCGTATCATTAAAAAGGGTGAGTTCCCGTCGATAAATCCCATTGTGGATCTGGCAAATTATATCTCGATAAAATACAGGATACCAGTAGGCGTGCATGATGCGGATACGTTTGAGGGAGATCTCTGCGTCCGCCCTGCCTGCGAGGATGACTGCAAAGCGCCTGAAAACGGTGATGAAGGAGATCCGCTTAATGAAGGCGAGCCGGTATATGTCACGGGTAATTCCGTGCGCACAAGGCGTTTTTTCTGGCGTCAGACAAAGGCCGGAAGGATCACGGAGAATGCGGGGAATGTTATAATCCCCCTTGACGGATTTATTGATAACAAAAATACAGTAGAGGAAGCGCAGGCGGAGCTTCTCTCGTTAATAGAAAAGTATTTCGGGGTAAAGGCGGAGTCGGGAATGACAGACTCTGAGAACAGCGAATTCCGTTTCGGCAAAATGACGCCGGAGGAAAAGGCGGTCGAGGATCTGATCGCTGTCATGCTTAAGGGTGTCGCCCAGTATACAAATATTTCGGATATCCGTAAAAAAGCCGCTTCCTGCTTAAAAGAGGGAAGGCCGCTTCGCATAAAGCTCGGGCTTGACCCTTCAGCTCCGGATATACATATAGGCCATGCCGTTGTCCTTCGAAAAATAAGACAGTTACAGGATCTCGGCCATATGGCAGTCATAATAATCGGGGATTATACCGGGATGATAGGCGATCCTTCCGGAAAATCAAAGACCAGAAAACAGCTGTCCAGGGAGGACGTTGAGAGAAACGCCGAGACCTACATGGAGCAGATCTTTAAGATAATAGACCGAGACAAGACCGAGATGCATTACAACAGCGAGTGGCTTTCCAAAATGACCTTCGGTGACGTGATCGAGCTGGCTTCGAAGTGTACCGTGGCAAGAATGCTTGAAAGGGATGATTTCAACAATCGTTATACCAACCATCTCCCGCTCTCCGTCCACGAATTCTTCTATCCGCTCATGCAGGCTTACGATTCCGTAGCCATCAGGGCTGATATAGAGCTCGGCGGAACGGATCAGACCTTTAATATCCTTATGGGCCGTAATATCCAGAGGGATTACGGCCAGGAGCCCCAGCTCACGCTCTTCATGCCCCTGCTTGAAGGTACGGATGGCGTGGAAAAGATGAGCAAGAGCCTTGGGAATTACGTCGGGATCAGCGAAGAGCCGGCGGTGATCTATGAAAAGATCATGAAGATCCCCGATGATAAGATAATAAAGTATTTTGATCTCTGTACCGATATGCACCCGTCAGAGGTCGAAAAGTATCAGGCCGCCTTAGACGGCGGAGAGAACCCGAGGGATGTGAAAATGGTCCTTGCGCATGAGATCACCGAACTCTACTGCGGAAAGGAAAACGCGGACGCCGCCGAGGAACGCTTTAAATCCGTATTCCAGAAGAATCAGGTTCCGGATGATATACCGTCCCTTGCATTGGAAGGAACAGACGCTCTTCCCGCCGGGGAAAGGATCATCGCAGCGCTTGTAAAGGGCGGATATTACAAGTCCAAGAATGAGGTCCGAAGGCTCTTCAGCCAGGGCGCCGCTTCATTAAACGATGAAAAGGTCACGGATCCGGGCTCGATAACGGACGTAAAGAACGGCGATGTGTTAAAGCTCGGCAAAAACAGGTTCTTCAGCCTGAGCTGTTAATCATTCCAAACGGGTATCGCGAAGCATAAAACGACCCGGTGTATAAGATTAAGGAAACGCTGATTTAATAAGTTTTTACTGAAAAAGGCTGCCGCAGAAGCGGCAGCCTTTCTCTTTCTTAATTAATTTTCCTATTTTCCGCTACTTCCCCTTTTTGCCTTTGCCTTATGCATCTTAAGCTGATGGATAAGCAGGATCACCAGACAGGCAAGCGCTATTACCAAAGCTATCAGGGCGCCTATCGCAAAGGTTACCGCCATATCTTTCGCTGTTGCCATCTGCTCGGAGATCGCGTAAGTCGAAAAACGGTCCGTCCTGAAGGTGATCGTCTTAGGATCATTGTCGAGATCCGGAAGCGTGGTCAGGACTCCCTCGTGGAGGCGCAGGACGGAATAGGTCTTTCCGCTCCTGTAGATCTCATTCGGGACCTCTATGATGACCTCCATCGGCTCTTCGATCTGTTTCATGTTCTCGGCCATGCCGTCCACCATCTTCATAAGTGTCAGGTCAAAATACTGAAGCGGTTTCTGTCCCACGGCCTGGTTCAAAAGCTTCCTTACCGTGTCGTCAACGTAGCCGTCCGATTTGGTAACAGATACGGTGATCTTCGCATTTTTCCCTTCTGCAATACTCTCAGCCTCGCTGTGTGTAATGATCTTCTCTGTCACCACATCAAGGTTCGGCATACTCGGATAGAACTGCTCCTCATCAAGCTGTTCCATCTCCTCCCTGGAAAGGACATGATAATCCGGAACAGGCGCGGGCGGCGCATACTGATTGTCTACATAGAAGTCGAGGGTTCCGTCCCAGAAGGCCGCGCCGATAATATCCATAAGCTGCCCGTTGTATATCATGTCCCTTGCCTCATCCATGTTTACGCCCAGGCTTCTTAATACCGGTGAATCAACCTCCTCAACGATACCCAGCTGTTCATCCGTAGGTATCACAATATTGGAAAGATCCATTTCCTCTACGAAGTTATCTCCCGCCGTACCTGAGGCCGCTTCGTTCAGGTCAACCGTCGCCTCTTCGGTCGCGGTATTGTTTTCATTCTTTTTTACGGGCTGGACCTTATTCTGCTGGGGCTTTTCACCCGCTTCCTGCGCCTTCTTTGCGCCGGCATCCGTCTGGACGAAGGCTGCGGCGATAGCATGATTACCCGTAATATTCGGGAAGGTGTAGGTCGAGACCGGTCCCACCATAATACCGTCCACGGCCACTGCCAGAATGGCAAAGCCCTGCTTGGGAACAATGCTGTAGGTAACGTTCTGTCCTCTGGCAACCAGAGTCAGCCCGCAGGGTGTGATCGTTCCACCCGTAGTAGCCACGCCTGCGGAGATCGTATATGTCGCTACGCTGTTAGGTATGAAAACTGCGGTAAAGTTATAATCCCTGTCTACCTTATCGATGTAATATTTAAGTCCCCTGCTGACGACCTGGTCGTTGACCTTCCAGCTGTCGAAATAGTAGCCCGGCGCCGGCTTTGCCTCAAGCGTTGCGCTCTTTCCGATATCAAAGTCGCCTCCTCCGGACACTGTACCGCCTTCCGAAGGGCTGGAGGAAACAGATACGCAGAATTTTGTCCTTGAAAACCTTGCTGTGATCTTTCTGTTGGAGGTCAGATTGTTTAATTCAAGGGAGGCGGATTTACTTATTATTTCGTCCCCTTCCTGCCAGCCGGTGAATACGTAACCGTCCCTCGCCATGGCAGAGATCGTGGTCTTTCCTCCGTAGGTTATATTGCCGCCTCCGACTACGGTACCGGCCTTATCATTTTCCGATTCGACCGTAATTGTTACAAAGTTCTGTTTGAATTTAGCACTTACCGTAATATTATTGTCAACATTGCTTATGGTATAGTTCGTGGAGGTAGATACCTTCACTCCGTCACGGATCCATCCGTCAAAGAAGAAGTTCTGATTCGGAACGGCTGAAAGCGTCACGCTTCCTCCCTTGCTTACCGCTCCGCCTCCGGTTACGATACCGCCCTGCTGGGGATCAGCCGAAGCTGTCACGTTATAGCTGTTGCTCTGCACGGAAACGGCACCGGTCGAAGTGATCCTCGGATTCTCCGCCGAAGTGGCTATAACAGTAAGGTTTCCGGCAGTTTCATTTTCCGCAACGCTCAGAGAACCGTTGCTGTCTATCATTGTGCCTGAGGATTTCGCCCCGGTCACGTTCCAGCGGACCTCGGCTCCCAAAAGAGGATTCCCGTCGCTTGCGATCACCGTTGCGGAATAATTGCATCTTCCCCCCCGGGCTATGGTAGTGCTTTTAGGGAAGATGTCTATTCTCGAAACTTCTGTCTTTTTCGTAACCGTGGCGCTTACGGACACGGTTATCATGTGCTCGTTCTTATCATCATTCGCACTCTTGAAATAGAGCTTACAGGAATATGACCCGGCGGGCGAGCTCGGTTTCAGATCGATCTGGAAGCCTGCGCTCTGTCCGGGAGCCAGATTTCTCGATCCGCCTGTCATCGTCAGCGCGAATACATCCGCAGAAGCGCCGCTTATGCCATAGCACAGCTCTACATCGACAGAGCCGCTGTTGCTGACGGAAAAGTTTGCGCTGTCACCGGTCCCCACAGTCGAGCTCATGACAATGCTTGAAGCGGATGACAATAAGGAATACGACTTTTCCTTTTCCTTCTTTCTTTCCTCTTCTTCCTTTGCCGCCTTCTCTGCCTCGGCCGCGGCTTTTTTCTGCTCTTCCTGGGCAAGGCGGAGTGCTTCCGCTGCCGCTTCCTTCTCAGCGGCTGCTTTAGCTTCCTCTTCCGCCTGCTTTGCAAGTTCTTCTAAGGCGGCCTGCCTTTCAGCTTCCTCCTGCCTTGCCTTTTCCATGGCTTCCTGCTCACGCTTTTTCTGTTCTTCTATCTGCTGCTGTATCGCAGGATCTATCTGTTGTTCCGGCTGAGGTTGTGGTTCGGGCTGAACCTCAGGCTGGGGTTGTGGTTCTGGCTGGGGTTGTGGTTCAGGCTGAGGTTGTGGTTCTGGCTGAACCTCCGGCTCAGGCTGTGGTTCAGGTTCAGGCTGGAACTCCGGCTCAGGCTGGGGCTCCGGTTCAGGCTGAATCTCCGGTGGCGGATCCTGTTCAGGCGGTTCGGTATACTCGTCATATTCCTCTTCCGCTTCGGCCGCCTGTACCGCGATTCGAAGTCCTGCCATGTTCGTCAGGAAAATCGAAAACGACAACAGCATGACCAGTATCAAAGAAATTCTTTGACGTCTCTTCATAACTCTCCTCCTTTTTCTTTTAAAGCAGCAATACTTCTTATCTGCGCCGGCTGCGAGGCGCAAAAAGCTCCGTCATCCCGCCAGATGATTTACATGCTTGCAGGCCGGATTATCGCATACCGCTTCAGACTCCATTACATTTACGTGCAATATTTTGCCGCATTTCTCGCAGGCCATATCCATATACTGGACATTCTGTGAAGAGCCTGCATCCCCGGCGGTGCCGAACGGAGTAGCTAATATCGGCATTACTGACTTTGCCGTCCTCAATGTCTTTAACGTCCCAAGAGGTACATTAAGATTTGCGCCGCCCGTGACCGCTTCAAGGTCATCTTCGTTTAATGCATTTATTCCTTTTTTCTGATCATAATTTTTCATCATAAACCCTCCTTGAAAAATGTATAACGCTCTGTTCCTTTATACGAAACAGAAAAACGTTATGGCAGAATTTTCCAGGGAAAAACTGATTAAATCAGTTTTCCCTGAATAAAATACTCTGCCCGGCTAAATCAGCTCTGAAAGTGTAAGCTTATCGGGATCCGCGGAAACTATCACGGACAGCATCCTGTCAACGTTCTCCACCATCCTCTCGATGCGTTCCCTGGAATATCTGTTGACCAGATAAGTCATTTCAAACATTACTGTCTTATAGTAGTATACCTGGGTGAGGATCTTAAACATATCCTTATTTCCGGTCAGACGCTCCTCTTTCTCATCGACCGTTATCCCGGTACGGCTTTCCCGGGGGCAGTCTTCCGCAATGGACAGCCAGTGTGTTTTTGCCGGCTTTCCTTCTATAATGACCTCCGGCGTTTCCTCCTGGAAGATATAGAAATAGTCCGTGAATTCCGGATACATCCCCGCAAGCTCCATAAGAGGATGAACCTGGATGCTCATCTCTTCGAATACCTGGTTCCTGATCTGCCTTAAGAAATCTTTAAGCGTCATGTCAGGAGGCATCCGGAGACGGAACCAGCCATAATTCATCACACATCCCACTGTACGGGTTAACCGGGAATCATTCCGTCCGTTATGGGTAAAAACGAACGCTGTCTCGCTGCTCTTCATTTCTTTCGCCATCGTGAGGGCAAAAAGGCCTGCAAACAGAGCATTTCCCGTGGTCTTTGCCGTACGCATGAAATCATTGATCTGCGCGGGCGTAAGTGAAAGCTCTCTTGCCACCCTGTCGTTTCCCGGCGCAAGCCCTGTATCATCCTCCGGTACAGATGGCCAGCGGTCCATTCCCTTAAAGAACCTTTTATAATATCCTATAATCTGCCCGTAAAGAATGGAGTCGGAAACCTCCGCCATCTCCTCCCCGAGCTGGTACATTGTCATCTTCTCCTGTTCAGGCTCTGTCCCGGCATAAGCCCCGGCAATATCCTCTATCAGGATATCTACGGAGCTTCCGTCGCTTATTGCGTGCGCAAAGTTTAAATATAAATAGGTATACGCTTCGGTCTGATAGATCCTTATGTCAAACAGCGGATCCCTGTCCGGATCAAACAGTTCCGTCGCAAGAGAGGCGCGTATTACGACCATTTCCGCTTCTGTCTTCTTTATAAGAGGGATCTCTCTGTCTATCCTTTCCGGATCCCCCATGATCATATATACGCCATCCTCTTCGACCTTAAACTGCGAAGCTAAGATCGGATGCTTCAAGAAGGCGGTCCAGACCGCGGCCTTCAGTTTCTCTATATTAACCGAATTATCTGTTATCAGGAGCACAGGCAGTCTGTTTTCAACAGTATTGGTCCTGAGCATATCCAAATACAGCGAAGCCTGGACCGGTGCGGCTCTGTAACGGTCCTTGTCATGACCCGCCGATTCCGTCTCTGACTTTGACAGTATCAGCTTTTCAAGGCCGGATACAGTCGCGTTCTCCCCAAGCTCCATCAGATTAAGCCCCACCCTGTAGGTATCCGACAGTTCAGCAAGGATGACCATATAGTCTAAAGAGGAAAGCCCTGTATCCCTCAGATCGGTTTCTGTGCCGATCTCTTCTTCAGGTATGGCATTCTTTATTATCTGAAGGATCCGGCCCTGCATTTCGGTTTCAGGCTCCTTCACCGTCCTTTCCGGAATGACGGGCCTGGGAAGTGCTTCCCTGTCAACCTTCATATTTGCCGTCATGGGCATTTCCGGGATTTCAACAAACAGATCCGGGATCATATACGGTGCAAGGTGCTCCCCTGCAAATGCCCTCAGTTCATCCGGACCGGCTGCTTCTGCCGGCAGGGACTTCTGCCCCTCCGCTTTAAAAATCCGCCCGGGAACATAATAAAGACAGAGGAACCGGCCCTCATAAACAACCGCGCTGCAGGCATCTATCCCGGGGCATTTTGCCATATTGGCCTCTATTTCCCCAGGCTCTATCCTTAAGCCATGGTACTTTACCTGATCGTCCTTTCTGCCATGGTACTCTATCTCATTATCCCCGGTGATCCTTGCAAGGTCCCCCGATCTGTAACCGCGCATCCCGCGGAATTCGATAAAGCTTTCTGCTGTCTCTTCGGGAAGATTTTTATATCCTCTCCCGACACACTTTCCGCAGATAAGGAGCTCACCTATATCTCCCCTTTTTACCTCCTCGTTGTTCTCGTCCACTACATAACAGAATACATTTCCGTTAGGCACTCCGATCGTGATGTTCTCCGTATCCTCTATGACCTTCATCGTACAGCTTACTGTCGCTTCTGTCGGGCCGTAACCGTTCATGATCACAGCCTCCGGGCTTGCCTTTCTTATCTTTTCAAAAAGCCCGGCCGGAAAAGCTTCTGCCCCCAGGTCATATATCCTTATATTGGCCATGGCATCCTTAAGCTTCGGTATGGAGAGAAGGGTATTAAGATAGGAAGGGGTCGCGCATACCGCATCAACCTTATGTCTGAGCATAAAATCACGCATGAGCAGCGGGTCAAGTATTTCCGCATTGGAAGCAAGCGCCACGGTAAGCCCCGAAGTCAGGGGAATAAACTCTTCCATTATGGAAAAGTCGAAGGTAAGCGGAGCAACGGCAAGAAGCACGCTCGCATTCTGAGCCAGATACAGAGTCTCCCTGTTTTTGGGGTTATGGTCGAGAAAGTTGGAAAGATTCCCCTGTTCTATCATCACGCCCTTGGGCTTTCCCGAGGAGCCCGAAGTATAGATCATATATGCCAGATCGCTTTCATCTATCCTCACGACCGGATCCTCCGGCCAGGGCGAAGTGATAATGTTTTCAAGAAACAGCGGCCGCCTGCCTGTTTCCAGGATCAGATCCAGTTTCTCGAAAGCGATCTTATGTGTAGTGATAAGGAAACGACAGCCCGCATCTTTATACATAAAAGAGATCCGGTCGTCCGGATATTCCGTGCTCGCTGTCACAAAAGCGGCGCCTGCCTTAAGAACACCAAGATTTGCGGCATAGCTCATGACATTCCTTGGAAGCAGTATCATTACCGTATCATTCGGGCGGACATTATAATATCTTAAGGCGTTTGCTATCCGGTTTACGGATTCATTGAGTTCTCCATAGGTCATGGAGACTGCGGTGCTGACGACTGCGAGCTTTTCGGGATGGGCAAGCGCCTGTTCTTCAAATAAAGACGCCGCCGGTCTGAACGGACTCTCCCAGGATGTATCATTTAACGGATCCGTATCCCCGGGTACACCGTCTCCCTCTGCCCTCTCTATGTCAATGAAATCGGTGAAGCCTGTTATGTCAAGGGTTTCATACACCTCATCCGAAACATTTACAAGTGTGAGCTTCCTGTCCTCTCTGTACAGTTTCAAAAAAACAGTCAGCCCTGCAGAAGAAATGTACTCAAGGCCCGAAAGGTCAATGATCATCGCCTCGAACGAACTGTCCTTCCGTATCCCTGCTATTTCAGACTCCGCTTCACCTGCGTTACTGCTGTCTATACGCCCGTTGACCGATATCCTTAAGGCGTTATTTTCCGTTTCCCCTCTGATATCCATATACCCTCATCAATGTTTTTGTCTGCCGGAGCAGATGTCGGACTGAACCGGCACAAACCGGGGTTTAGGGAAACGCTGATTAAAGCGTTTCCCGCGCCAAACACGCGGGGTTGCTGCGTGCCGGTGGCACGCGTTTAGCAACGACCGGAGCGAAGCGGAGACAAGCCCCTTCCTCTGCGTGTATATTCGACATTTGCAAAGCAAA
>JAIKXO010000053.1 GCA_024684065.1 Lachnospiraceae bacterium | reverse complement strand
AACAATGATGAAGGAAACAGACTGCGTATTCTGCTGCCGGCGGGGTTTGTGATCACGGCTTTGTTCCTTCTGTTCCTTTTGCATAATCCCTACATGAGCTTTAAAAGAATGTCGGTAAACCTATTTATCCTTCTTCTGATCTTGCTTTTGGCATTCCCTGGGAGAAAAAGGAAATACACCTGCTATGCCGGAATACTGTGTTTTGCGGTTACATTCCTTGAGCTCGCTTACAGCTCTGTAACCTCTTATCTTGCATATAATGCCGATAAAAGTCCTGACAACCTTCCTCTTCTGTCGGAGTTTTATGATGAATATAAAACGATCAAAGAGCCGGTTGACTGTATAAAAGCCTATGATAAGGGAATTTACCGCATTGAAAAGGATTTTTCCCGTTCACCTAACGATCCGATGCTGCTTGATTATATCGGCCTTTCTCATTACAGCTCCTGCGAAAAAGACGAGGTCAAGCATTTTATGCAGAGGATGGGTTTCCGGGATACCGGGATCTATGCCTTTTACGGCCAGGGAAGCACTGCCTTTGCCGACTGTCTGCTGGGGGTAAAATATTATATTTCCAGATTTGACGAAAGCTATAAGCCCTATACTCCTTTTCAGAAAACCGGTAATTATTATATTTACTACAATCCCTTTTCGTTGCCATTTGCTTTTTCATCCGACAGAAGGATGAGGGAGCTTGATATTGAGGAAAACGATATCTTTGAAACGCAAAACGATATCGCTTCCGTATTAAGCGGAAAAGAGGAAACCCTGTATATTCCTGCTCTCTATGACAGGACGGATACAGAAGATGAGATCCGTTATACCATACATATCTCCGACCGCCTGCCTTTATATTACTATTTTGATACCGAAGACTCGAACAGCATCCGGATATTCGTAAACGGTGAAGACAGAGGCCCCTACTTTACCGATACAAACTGGAATGTATATAATGCAGGGCTCTATGACCCGGGAACAGAGCTTACGGTCGTTTTAAGCCGTCTGGGAGAGAAGTTTTCCGTAACGGAAGAATGCTTTTATTATGAGAATTCGGAAGCGATCGGGGAATGGTACGAAAGTGTGTTTAAGGATCACAGACCTGCTGAAATAAAAATACCAGAAAGTTCAAGGATCAGCTTTGATATAAAAGCTCCGGACCACTCTTATATAATCCTTTCCATACCGTATGACAAAGGCTGGCAGCTAGAACTTGACGGTGAAAGAGTAGAACCGGAAAAGGTGCTTGACACCCTGCTTGCGATCCCTGTAGGAAAGTCGGGAGACTATAAAACTTCAGAGGATATTTCAGGAGCAGAAGCCTCTTCCAATATAGAAGAAAGCGGAAATGAACATCATATAGAGATGAAATATATACCTGAAGGGTTCTTTCCGGGTATATATTTCTCAATATTTGGAATAATCCTGCTTATGACAAATTATTATCTCACTCGAAGATGTAATGGCCATCCTTGAAAATATTTGTATCAAATATTCCGTTGGTATACAATACAGGCGCATGGTCTTCTGCATTTCCTGTAAAAAGCAATACGAATCCTGTAAAAGCATTGTAATCTTTGAACATCCAGACGTTAAAAGGCATGAATGCCGAAAAACTCCTCATAGGGCGCCATATAGTGGAGAAAGAGCTTTTTTACAAGATATCCCGTTCCTCCGCTTGTAAGTATTCACATAAACAAGAAAATTGAATATCCGTTTTTTTCCATGATATCTCATTTTTTATGCCTATCAGGCGATCAAGCATAAGCGAACCGGTGAACGGGATAAAGAAAAGAATGATAGTAGATTCGCCGTTTAAGCAGCAAAGAAAGAGCCATATATTAAGCATCACATATAAGAAAAGAACAAGTGAAATACCTTTTATCAACGAACAATATCCATAATCGAAGTAAACTCACTTCTTTCTCCTATGAAAATATATACTCCAACTGCCAAAAGACTGGCAATCAGTATTAATATGCCGATTATTCTCCTAATAAAAATTCTTTTCATTACCTTTTTTCTTTCATTTTTTCCGGCTTCACATCATTTTTCACTATATAAAAAACTTCAATAAAGTCAATGCAGGTTGATTTTTATTATTAATTATTCTATAGTGTGGATGTTCATATCGACTATATAAATATCATCAGTTTTCTATTTTGAATCGGGCAAATCTGAATGCCGTAACACATCGGAGGACAAAAATGAAGATAATAGGTCCAGAACAAACAATTAGAAAATTATATAAAGCTACTCCCGTTCAGCTTAAAGCGGCTTTTTTTTCTTCCCTGACCGCAGGCCTTATGGCTCATTTATATCAATTTACAAATAAGCTGTATAATTTTGATACTCTCTATAATACTCCCGGGGAAATCGGAGAGGGACTTGCACTCGGACGATTCGGGCTTTATATCTTAAATCGGATAGTCGGACACTTATTCGCCAATTATTCACTTCCCTTAGTAGATGGAATGATTTCCTTATTTTTAATAGCTGTATCAGCATGTTTGATTGTTTATATTCTACGGATCGAAGGCGTTATTTCATCAGCACTGACAGGTGCAATATTATCTGTATATCCTTCTGTAACCTGCAGTTTCTTTTATATATATACCTCATCATATTATTGTCTGGCATTGCTGCTTTCCTGTCTGTCAGTATTTTTCATCCTGAAAAAGAGAAAAATAATGAATTTTGGTATCGCGGTTCTTCTGCTTGCATTTTCAACCGGCATATATCAATCTTACTTTGCAGTATCAATCACACTTATACTCTCATATTTAATAATCCTATGTTTCGACTCCCTGAACAATAATATCCGTGATAACTCCTGCAACTTCAAAAGCATATTTGTTTTTTCTTTATATTGCCTTATATACTCTTTATCTGGACTCATTTTATATTTAGCCATAACTAAGCTTTCGTTGGCTGTTTCTAATACAACTCTGTCAGAATATCAGGGACTGAGCTCAATTGGAAAGATCGATATTACTCATATTTTAAGAATGGTTCGAAATTCATATATACACACCTTCCATTTAATCACTGAGAATGTAGATGGATTAAACCCTACCGCTGTTATAAAATCTGCTATGTTTCTGCTTTTTCTGGTTTTTTTACTTTTTACTCTTTCCACAATAAAAAAAGGCTTGCAAGACAGGAATAATTTCATGCTGGTAATTATGTTTGTTATCTTTTTGGGTATTTTTCCAATATCGCTTTTTCTGGCATACGTTATGAGTAATCCAGACACTTATATTTATTCAATAATGCTTAATTCAGTTATTTTCTCCATTATCCTGCCCATCACCATGCTGGATCATATGACAGTTCTATACGGAAGCAAAGAAGAAATCCCGATATCAGAAACGAAAATGTATTTGCCGGGAAGTCTTAATTTATCAAATTGGATCACCTTCCTTTCTGTCTTTGCAATCATAATGGTTTATATTTGGTACGCAAACGGAAATTATATGAGAATGCAATATACAAACTTCCATGATATTGCCTATTATACTGTCCTCATGGATCAGATAAAGAGCGTTGAAGGTTATGAAGATGAACTTCCTGTGATAGTCCTCGGACATACCATTAATGACAGTACAAATAATGCCGGAAGCCTTATCAGCGATAAGTTTAATCTATATGGTATTATGGAATCAAATATCAGCGCCTACTCTTCCAATAGCCTGTTTACAAAGTATCTTGGCTTCACACCGGAATTTTTGTGGAGCGATGAGGATGAGGCAAAATTCAAGCACGATCCGAGAGTGCTTGAAATGCCCTGTTATCCCGATTATGGTTCTATTAAACTCATAGACGGGGTAATCGTGGTCAAGCTTGAAGAGGCTTCAACTGACAATAACGAATAATCAAATTTTACTATACAGAATCGCCGATTAAAGGTATAATTTCATGTAAGGCAGACTGTATACTGAAATCTATAAATAAGGAGGCTGTTAAATGATTTATTCAACGGAAGTAAAAGCAATGTGTCCGGTTCATCAGGGCGCTCACCACGGCGCTGCACCGATACCGGAAGAGGCAAAATGGGTCAAGGCCAAAGAGGTAAAAGATATCTCCGGCTATACTCACGGCATCGGATGGTGTGCTCCCCAGCAGGGCTGCTGTAAGCTGTCACTTAATGTAAAGGACGGGATCATCCAGGAAGCACTGGTTGAGACGCTTGGCTGCTCAGGAATGACGCATTCCGCGGCAATGGCATCCGAGATCCTTCCCGGATTAACGATCTTAGAGGCTTTGAATACGGATCTCGTTTGTGACGCTATCAATACCGCAATGAGGGAGCTTTTCCTTCAGATCGTCTATGGCCGTACGCAGAGCGCATTTTCCGAGAACGGACTGCAGATCGGCGCAGGGCTTGAAGATCTTGGTAAGGGAACGAGATCCATGGTCGGTACAACTTACGGAACACTGGAAAAAGGACCCCGTTATCTGGAACTTACAGAAGGTTATATCACAGAGCTGGCTCTGGACGAAAATGATGAGATCATCGGTTATAAATACGTCAATTTCGGCAGGATGATGGACTTCATCAAAGCCGGAGACGATGCGAAAACAGCGGTCGAAAAGGCTTCCGGACAGTACGGGCGTGTAGCGGATGCGGCGAGAATGATTGACCCGAGGAAAGAATAGGACAGGGAGGAAAGAAAAATGGCAAAATTTGAATCTTATGAAAGAAGAGAAAAACAGATCCTTTCCAAACTGGCGGAATATGGGATCGGATCGATCGATGAAGCAGAGAAGATCACTAAAGATGCAGGCCTTGATGTATATCATATGGTAGAGGGCATCCAGCCGATCTGCTTTGAAAATGCAAAATGGGCTTATACGGTAGGAGCCGCTATCGCTATCAAGAAAAACTGCAGGAAGGCCTCTGAGGCGGCTGCGGCAATCGGTGAAGGGCTTCAGGCGTTCTGTATTCCCGGTTCGGTAGCGGACCGCAGAAAGGTCGGTCTTGGCCACGGAAATCTTGGCAAAATGCTTTTAGAGGAAGATACTGAGTGCTTTGCTTTCCTTGCAGGCCATGAGTCTTTTGCGGCTGCGGAAGGAGCAATCGGCATTGCGGAAAAAGCCAACAAGGTTCGTCAGAAACCTCTGCGTGTTATCCTGAATGGTCTCGGAAAGGATGCGGCGCAGATCATTTCCAGGATCAACGGCTTTACACATGTCGAGACGGAATATGATTATTTTACCGGTGAACTGAAGGAGGTTTCCAGGAAGTGCTACTCCAAGGATCCGAAGAGTCCCCGCGCACAGGTAAACTGCTATGGTGCCAATGATGTACAGGAAGGCGTGGCTATCATGTGGCATGAGAACGTAGATGTTTCCATCACTGGTAACTCTACGAATCCCACAAGATTCCAGCACCCGGTTGCAGGTACATATAAAAAAGAGCGTGTCGATGCCGGAAAGAAATATTTCTCGGTTGCTTCAGGCGGTGGTACGGGACGTACCCTTCATCCTGACAATATGGCGGCAGGTCCTGCTTCATATGGAATGACAGATACCATGGGCCGTATGCATTCTGACGCCCAGTTCGCCGGCTCTTCGTCGGTTCCCGCCCACGTGGAGATGATGGGACTTATAGGTGCCGGTAATAACCCGATGGTCGGTATGACCGTTTCGGTTGCGGTTTCAATCGAAGAAGCTGCCAGGGCAGGTAAATTTTAATACAGGCTTTACCCAGGCTGATAAACATGATATTGTAAGGTTTCTAAAATATAATAGACCGAGTTAATCAGCTTAGTCCTATGAAATGCGGCTGTCTGCGATATGCAGGCAGCCGTAGTTTTTTCTGTCTTAAGAGTCTCCCGTCCAGGTATGCACCTCCTTCGGTTGTTCAGTATATACACTTCTTTTATCATAGTTTTTCTTTACTGATAATTCATTTTATGGCATACTGTATCAGATATAGTTTTTGAAATCTTTTTTACTTTCTGACACAGACACTACGTAAAAAGGACTTTATCTTTGCAAAGGAGAAGTATGATGAATACCGATTCCGGAAATAAAATCCAAACGGACATATTCTGCCGAAGAACCATAGACGGTCTTACTAAATGGACGGTCGAATGGATTCCGGTATTTATCGTAAACATGGTCATTTCTGCGATCGTCTACTCCCTCTTAATGTGTAACCAGCTTGTCAACCAGTTAGACGGAATGTGGCACGGCTCCGTATCATATGCAAATGCCCATGAACTCTCAATAGGAAGATGGTTCTGGCGTTTTCTTGATAAAGGACGTCTTTATCTGAGTCCGGATCCTATAACATCTGTTATTTCTCTTATGTTTTTTTCATTTTCAATAATACTGATCCTGGACGGCCTCAACGTGAAAGGGAGATTTGCAAGATATGCGGCATCACTTCTTTTTATGGTCAATATAAGCGTTCTGGTGCTGCTCTCCTACCGCTATATGTCCCCGACCTTCTCTGTATCGTGTTTTCTGGCCGTTTTTTCCGCATATATCCTGGTAAAATTTAATCATCCTTTAATAATTTTTACTGTTTCTCCTCTTTCGATTGCGCTTATGCTCGGTCTCTATCAGGCAAATTTCGGATGCTTCTGCCTTTTTCTGCTTGTTTACATTTCTCTGCATCTGTATAAAAATGATATGACTGGAAAAGACCTGGGTCTTTTTATCCTAAGAGCTTTTATTTCGCTTATCATAGGAGCAATTCTTTACTATGCCCTTTTACAGCTCAATCTATGGCATTATAACGTGGAAATGGCATCATATAACGGCGCGGACTCCTATGATCTTCCCGGTATAATCAAAAATCTTCCCTCAAGCTTTCTGCATACATATGGCGATTTCAGCATGTACTTTAAAAATGACTGGATCCGGTCCAATGTTTTTTCCGGTAAACTCTATATTATAGTCTTTATTCTGCTTGGAATACATTTCGTTAAAGCTGCCTGTGATATTTTTAAAGCCGGTAAACTTTATACCTTACTTTTTATCGCCTCTCTTCTGCTCATTCCCGCAGCCTGCAATGCTGTCCTGATGATCGCATATAATTCCGTCACCTCGATACAGATGACAATACCCATGAGCCTGTGTATCCCGATCCTGCTCTGTCTTGCTTCCCACATACCGACGTTAAGGCATCCGGCAGGAACTGCTTACAGGATAGCGTTGGCACTGTTTACGGGGATACTTCTGTATGGGAATTACCTTATGGCAATATATGATGAACAGGCAATGTATATGGGAACCAACAGCCTTAGGGAGCTTACTTCCCAGATCACGGATTCACTCCAGATGTATAATCTGTATCATCCATATTATAAATATGTCTTTGTCGGACGTCCCGCCGACAGTCCTTTATTCGCCAAAGATTTCGTATATGACAGGGCTAATGAATATGCAAGGATCGGCACCTGGGATCCGGATGATACCAGATGGGTCGTTCAGTCATGGCAGGGTTTCTTTACTTATGAAATGGGAATAAATCTGAGCATCGCGGATGATGACAAACTGGAGGAAGCGCTCAGGGATGAGACCGTAAGGAACATGCCGGTATTTCCCGAATATGGCAGCATGGCTTTGTTAAATGATGTCGTAGTCATAAAGCTTTCCGATGATTACGAGGTTTGGGAAGACTAGAATGAGTTTAATTTCCTTTCAATTCATTATTTTTTTATCCATAGTTCTTATAATTTATTATAAAATCGAAAAGGGAAACCAGTGGAAGGTACTCTTAGCATCAAGCCTTGTTTTTTATGCCTGGGCAAACCCTTTATACA
This sequence comes from Lachnospiraceae bacterium, assembly GCA_024684065.1. Next base: position 5,558 of record JAIKXO010000053.1, on the reverse strand, counting down.
CTGTTTTTATCATCATTTCCATCGTCAGCACCTTTTTCCTGATGAGAGAACCGACTAAGACACGCCTTCGGTTAACTATCGGAATAAATTTAGGCCTGCTTATCTTTTTCCGGTATAGCGTCTATATTGGTCTGCATGATATTATCGTCCCGCTCGGGATCTCTTTCTACACTTTTATGACCCTTGGATATGCCCTGGACTGCTATAACAGGAAAATAACGCCCTGTGACAATATCTTCCGCTATGCATTATTTATCTCATATTTTCCTCAGATCACTCAGGGGCCCATAGGCACCTATAAGGGAATGGCGGAGGAACTTTCCTCAGTTCACAAATTTGACATTAACAATATCAAAGAAGGCGGCTACCGTTGTATACAAGGATTTTTCAAAAAACTGGTCATCGCCGGAAGGCTTTCATTTTATGTAGATACGGTTTTTTCTTCACCTAAGGACTATAACGGCCTCACCCTCATCACAGCCGTATTTTTCTATGCGATGGAGCTCTATGCCGATTTCTCCGGATATATGGACATCGCCTGTGGGGTGTCTGAAATGCTCGGGATTAAGCTGTCCGAGAACTTTAACCGGCCTTATCTGTCAAGGAATATACAGGAATACTGGAGGAGATGGCATATCACTCTGAATGACTGGTTCCGCGAGCAGCTTATGATGCCGGCCGTAACCTCAGACTGGAACAGGAAGGCCTCCCGCTTCCTTGGAAAAGTATTTCCAAAGGCAAAAAAGGGAACTCTCAGGACCGTCCTTCCCCTTATCCTTGTATGGATAGTTACCGGAATCTGGCACGGGGCTGAGGCGGTATATATAGGCTGGGGAATCTACTTTGCCATAGTGATGTTATTCTCCGTGTGTACGATGTCCTTTATGAAAAAGGTACGCGCCTTTCTTCACTGGAATGATGAAAATCCCGCAATAAGAATATTTCAGACAATAAGAACCTTTCTTATTGTCTGTATCGGAGAGGTTATGTTCCGGGCAGAGACGATATCCGATGCCTTTATCATTTATAAAACCATATTCACAAATACCAGGATCAGCGGTTCTGCCATAGCTTCTGCTCTTGTCCCTTTCGGGAACGGAAATCAGGCGGCAGCGTCCGTGATCATTATCGGGATGATGATACTCGGATTATTCTTTGTGGAAATACGGGGAGAATCAGACCCTCTGGCCTTCAAAAAACACAGATATTTTTACTCGGGGGTATTAATTACATTAACTATCCTTTTCGGAGTGGCAGGACAGTCAAATTTCATGTATCAAAGCTTCTAAATAAACCGCCCCGCTTTTTCTGCTCTGTTTGATGATATTGAGCTAATGATAACTAAACAGGATAGATCGGTGACTGCAATATGAGGAAAATCATTTTTACATTAATATCGGCCGTTTTTATATCGTCTGTTATTATATTTTTAAAGAATACTTACTCCAAAGATATACCCATTGGTAACCGCGGTATCCGAGATGCCGTTTCTCAGGGCGATCTTGATGTCCTGTTTATAGGCTCCTCTACCTTCCGGTGCGATATAGACATGCCCGCAATGGATGAAGCCTATAACGGACGGGTGTACGATATTTCATATGGAGGCAACCAGCTGGTCGCCACGGATATCCAGTATGATGAAATAAAGGAACGTTCGGAAAATGATTATGGGCTGATGGTTTTTGAACTTGGTCCGATGATGCTGACGGAAAAGGTAGCGCTTTCAGATTCCCGGGTTATATGGGATCTTTCCTATAAGGGGAAAAAGGAACTGTGGGAGAAGATGGAGTCCGCAGGTACTACGGATTTCTCAACCAGATATGAATACTTTGTATCCTCGGGCCTGGATGATCTTTTCACCTATCCGGTTACTGAACCCTTTTATTCTACAAGATACTATAAGGGCGCAAAAACCGATGAAACGCCGTCTCCGGGACTTTCGGTCCTTGAAAATGCAGAATTTGATATTAGCAATGAAGTGCTGGTGCCTGCACAGGAGGATGCGTTAAAGGAACTGATAGGCAAATGCAAAAGAGACGGGCAGGACTTTTTGTTTCTTGAATGCCCGCACTATTACAGGCTGGAAGAAGATCCTGTCTATCAGAGATATTTAGAGCATTATATTTCCCTTCTTGATTCAGAAGAGGTGGATTATCTTCTTGCCTCAGACATAAGCTTTGACGATCATGAGCCTGAATATTTCGAGGATATGAACCATATGTCCGCAGACGGAAGAAAAATATATACAGATATGCTCATAGAGTTTCTAAGGAAACGCTGATCTTTCTATTTTAACCTCTCGATCATGCTGTAAAGCGCTTCGGCACTGTTAAAGTTCTCGGGAATGATCTCCGTCGCAGGGATGGAAATATCATATTCATCGTCAAGCACGCTGATTATCTGTATGATATCGAAGGAAGAAAGCACCTTCCCGTCTATAAGGTCCTTACAGCTGCGAAAATCAATATCATCCCTTATATCCTGCAAAAGTTCTATTAGTTTATCCATTTGGACCTCCGAATTGTTATTTAATATTTTGTACCTGTAACTTCTTGAAGTTATCCCACAACTATAATAACGGAGTATACAGTATTTCCTGCCTATGTGTCAATACAGATGGCTCAGGCCGATATTGCTTCAAAAATGGTGTATTACGACAGATCAATGTTGTAGATCAGCATAAAGTCTGATAAGATAGAAATATGAGTTTTAGTGTGTTTTCTTTCATTTTTCTGTCTATAGTCACAGTTATCTTCTATATTGTCCGTCCGGAGTTCCGTACATGGGTTCTCCTTCTGGCAAGCCTTATTTATGTTGCTTCCGTTGATACACGTTCCCTTTTCTTTTTATCAGGCTTTACCTTATTGATATATCCTGCCGGTATTACGGTAGAATATATGAAACATAGGAAAAAAAAGAAAACCGCTTTCTTCGTGACCTGCTTAACGGTTTGTATTATCGCTGCGTCCCTGCTGTTTATGAAATATGCAACCCGCGTGATCACGCTGTTTCCCATGGCTTCAGATCAGCTGTTCCTTTTTCATTCCGTTCTTCTGCCTGTAGGCTATTCCTACTATTCTTTTCAGGGCATCAGTTATCTTATTGATATTTATCATGACAAAGCGGGCGCAGAACGCAATATATTTATGCTTGCCATATATATGAGTTTTTTTCCAAAATTTATCAGCGGTCCGATCGAACGGTCAAAGAATTTTATCGATCAGCTGTATCCGCTTGCTCAGGTAAAGTTAAAAGATAAAAATCGGCTTACCTCGTTCTTTACCCATTTTCTTTATGGTCTTTTCCTGAAAATTGTCATTGCGGACAGAATAGCAAAATATACTGCTGTCCTGTTCGAACAATATGATCAGTATGCTTCAGACACTTTGATTGCAGGCTCTTTATTATTCACAATACAGATTTATTGCGACTTTGCCGGATATTCTTCAATAGCAGTCGGTCTTGGAAAGCTCTACGGAATTGATCTGACATGTAATTTTCTATCGCCTTACCTGGCAACCGATATATCCGATTTCTGGAGACAATGGCACCGATCACTGAGTATGTGGCTAAGGGACTACATCTATATTCCGCTGGGGGGAAATCGTAAGGGTCTGCCGCGTCAATGCCTGAATACCATGGTCGTATTCCTTGTCAGCGGATTCTGGCATGGTAACGGCTTTAAATATCTGGCCTGGGGAATTCTGCACGGATTCTATTCCGTAGTGCACATCCTCCTTAAACCTCATATCCCTGATAAAAAAATATGGCGTATTTTAGGCGGTTTTCTCACTTTCTGCGGAATATCCGCTGCATGGATCCTTTTTGCTGCGCCAAGTCTTTCAGCCGCCGCTGCCTATGTATTCCGTATAGTATCGTTTCAGAATGTATGTTTCAATCCGAAAGTCATAATGGATTCCATAAGCATGAACAATTTCGACGCCTGCATTTTGATATTATCTGTCGCAGCAGTCTTTCTTGCTGATTATTATGGAAAACGCCATTCATTGTCCTTTCCGGAAGCGATGGTTCAAAGTCCTCATTATGTGCTGCGATATCTGCTGTATTATCTGTTAATTATCATTATTTTTGTTTTTGGTATGTATGGTCCGGGATTTCAGGCAAGCCAATTCATGTATATGAATTTTTAAGGAAACGCTGATTAAAGCGTTTCTCGCGTCGGATTTTCGGCACGAAGTGCCAATTTCCGCTGAAAATCCGTGCGCATTTATTCGACATTTGTATACAAATGTCGATTTGATCCTGCGGAGCATCTAAGGAAAAACTGATTTTATCAGTTTTTCCTTAAGTATATGTTTCAAAATTATGGTGATTCTTCATGGTTAAAAAAGAGTGTATTAAAAGGAATCTGGTCTGTGCGGTTTTCTGGTTCATCCTGATTTTAACAATATGGTATTTAAACGGAGTTTTACGCATCAGATCAATGCATGGCTCAAGTCAGGCAATAGCTATGTATTATCAGCCATATAATACTATAGATGTTCTTATGCTTGGTTCAAGCCACATTCATTGTGATGTAAATACAGGCGTTCTATGGAGCGATTTTGGCATAGCCGCCTATGATTACAGCGCCGCGGAACAACCTCTGTGGACCTCTTATTATTACTTAAAAGAATGCTGTAAATATCAGAAACCAAAGCTTGTAGTACTGGATCTTTATTCTCCTGCACGTTTTAAAGAAGAGTATCAGTATGAATGGCTTAATGAAAATCTCTGTGGTATACGCTTTTCTATAAACAAACTCCAAATGCTTCTTGCCAGTTGCGAGTTTTCTGCCATAGACGAATATTTTCCTTCTTTTTTCGTTTATCACAATCGTTATACTGAGCTGACGGCAGAAGACTTTACTTTTCCGATTCGGGCCGGAAAGGAGCTTAAAAGCTTTAAGGGATTTACACCGTTCTGGGGAAGGAATGAGCAGGCAGAGCCTGCTCTGACTGAAAAGTCTATAGGAGGGCTGACCGCAAAATCCGAAGAATACCTTGAGAAAATAATTGAATACACTGAGAATCAGGGAATTGAACTGTTTCTGATCGTTTCACCATATATTACTACAGACGAAGATGAAACCGTTTATAATCGTATTCGTGAAATAGCTGATTATTATGAAATCGATTTTAACAGCACAAACTATCATTATGATGAGATAGGAATAGATTTTGATCAGGACTTTAATGATCCCTCTCATTTAAATTACTGGGGAGCATGCAAGTTCTCCAGATATCTGGGAAATGAGATACGTAAACGATTTAATGACGTGGTTCCTGACAGACGCGGAAATGAGCATTATGATTCCTGGGAAATAAATACGCAGAGTCTTACTGAAGAAGCTATGGAACATGAAGTAACCCAATAGATGATATTACTCAGCTTCCGATTCAGCAGTTAATCTTCCAGGTTTCCACCGTATCCCTCAAAAGAACAGCTTTCCCGTTTTTGTATAAAGCTATCTTCGGCATATCCCTGCTCAGGAACAGATTTATGGCTTCCGTTACGGAATAGGCTCCTATGTTGCAGAATACAAACAGATCCCCTAA
>JAIKXO010000014.1 GCA_024684065.1 Lachnospiraceae bacterium | reverse complement strand
GAACAGAACAATAAACAATTATAGTTTTCGGGAGGAAGAGTATGCTTGTTACGTTAAAAGAAATATTGTCGATCGCAGAAGAGAAGAAGATCGCCGTAGGGGCCTTTAACTGCCCAAATCTGGAGTCGCTTGAGGCAATACTTGCGGCGTCGGAGGAGCTTTCGCTTCCCGTCATCCTTCAGTTTGCCCAGTGCCATGAGCCGTGGGTACCGCTTTCGCTCATCGGTCCCGTGATGGTTTCGGAGGCAAAAAAAGCGGGGGTTCCGGTATGTGTTCATTTGGACCACGGGGAGACGCTTGAATATCTTGAGGAGGCGCTTAAGCTAGGGTTTACCGGGATCATGTATGACGGTTCGGTGCTTCCCTATGAGGAGAATCTGGCCGGTACAATAAAGGCGGTTGAGATGGCGAAAAAGTCCGGGGCCTCGGTGGAGGCCGAGCTCGGTTCCATGGGAAGAAGAGAGTCGGGAGCCGGAGACGGCAGCGGTGAAGAGGACGAGACCAAGATCTATACTGATCCGAAGAAAGCGGCCGAGTTTGTGGAGGCTTCCGGGATCGATGCCCTGGCCTGTTCCTTTGGGACCACCCATGGGATCTATCTTAAGGAGCCGAGGCTTAACTTTGATATCGTAAGAAACGTGAGACAGGAGACCGCGGGGATACCTGTTGTAATGCACGGGGGATCGGGCGTAAGCAGCGAGGATTTCAGAAAGGCCATAGATGCCGGGGTCAGAAAGATAAACTATTTTACATATATGGATAAAGCCGGCGGCACGGCTGTATCAGATTATATGAAGGGCGTCGGTAACGGTGAGCCGTTCTTCTTCTCTTCTGCCTCGATGGCCGCAAGGGAGGCAATGAAACAGGATGTTAAGCGGGCGATGCAGGTGTTCGCCGGGATCTGAGAAAACGCCGGTAAGAAATCAGAAGATATCAACCAGGGAGGGCATATATTATGCTGAAGAAGATGCAGTATCCGGAAAGGCCGGAAAAAGAGGAGCTTAAAAAGAGGCTTAAGGCCGCTAAGGAGGAATTGTTTTCAAGGCAGATGAAGCTTAAGGAGCATAAGCTTCCGGTCATCGTGCTCATGGAGGGGTGGGGGACCTCGGGAAAGGGAGCGATAATAGGAAGCGTTATCCAGAGTATCGACCCGAGGTTTTTCAAGGTTGCCGCGATCACCGTGCCGACGACGGAGGAGAAGCGCAAGCCCTGGCTTGCGAGATTCTTTGATAAGATCCCCGAGGCCGGGAAATTTCAGTTCTATGACAGCGGATGGATGGACGAGGTCACGAGGGGAAGGCTTTCGGGAATGGATGACGCCACCTGGGCATCCAGGATAGAAAGCGTAAAAAGGTTCGAGCGGACGCTTACGGACAACGGATACCTTGTCTTTAAATTCTTCTGTGATATAAGCAAAAAGGAGCAGAAAAAGAGGATTAAGGCCTTAAAGAGCGATCTGGACACCAAATGGAGGGTGGACAGCTATGACAAGTGGCAGAACAGGCATCACGAGGAATGCGTGAAGGTGTTCGACGAGTACTTTGAAGCCACCAATACGCCGAACGCTCCATGGTATATGATCGATGCGGAGAAGCAGAAATGGGCGGAGCTGCAGATCCTTGAGATCATAAACGACGGGCTTAAAAACGCGATGCAGAATGAAAGCCGGTCGGTACCGATAATGCAGAACGTCTTTAAGATGAAAAAGGTGCCGCTGTTAAAGGACATTCCCCTGAATAAGACTATTTCTGACGAGGAGTATGACAAGGAGCTTAAGGAGCTTCAGGAAAAGCTTTCGGAGCTTCACAACAGGCTTTACAGGATGAAGGTGCCGGTTGTCATCTGCTATGAGGGCTGGGATGCCGCGGGAAAGGGCGGTAATATCAAGAGGATCACGGGGGCGTTAGACCCGAGGGGATATGAGGTGATACCGATAGCGTCCCCCGAGCCGCATGAAAAGGCAAGGCATTTCCTGTGGCGATTCTATACAAGACTTCCGAAGGACGGGCACATCGCGATCTTTGACAGGACCTGGTACGGCAGGGTCATGGTTGAGAGGCTTGAAGGGTTCTGCAGCGAGAATGACTGGAAGCGTGCTTATAATGAAATGAACGAATTTGAGAAGGAGCTTAAGGACTGGGGAGCGGTCATAATAAAGTTCTGGGTTCAGATCGACAAGGAGACACAGTTAAAGCGCTTTACGGACCGTCAGAACACTCCCGAAAAGCAGTGGAAGATCACCGACGAGGACTGGAGGAACAGGGAAAAATGGGATGCTTACGAGGAAGCGGTAAATGAAATGCTTGAAAAGACCAGCACCGAATTCGCGCCCTGGCATATCCTTGAATCCAATGATAAGAAGTATGCGAGGATCAAGGCCCTTAGGATAGTCGCGGGAGAGCTTGAGAAGAGGCTTAAATGATAAGACGGTGCAGATGGTTTTAATAATAAAGCGGATCGTAAAGTGAAGCGGATGATAAAGTGAAGCGGATAATATAATAAAGCGGTCATATACTAAAGCAGGTTATATGGCAAAACAGATTATGTTTCAGAGAACGGAAGGGGGTCAAAGTGAAGAGATCAAGAATAAACCGGGTTATAAAGGATATGGAGGAGCTTATCGAAAAGCAGGGCTTTAAGCTTCCCCCGTTTGCGTTTTTTGCACCTTCGGAGTGGAAAGGGAAGGGAGAGGAATACGCCGAGATAAGGGATAATGCGCTTGGCTGGGATATCACTGATTTCGGCCTTTCGCGTTTTGATGAGGTTGGGTTTTCTCTGTTCACGATAAGAAACGGCAATCAGAAGAATCCCTCAAAATATCCGAAGCCCTATGCGGAGAAGCTCCTTATGCTTTACGAGGGACAGTGTGCTCCCATGCATTATCATATAAGCAAGATGGAGGACATTATAAACCGGGGCGGAAATGACGTGTATATCACGGTATATAACGGAAATCCCGACATGAGCAGGGAAGACACCGATGTAACAGTGAGCATGGACGGAAGAAAACTGTCTGTCCCCGCAGGCGAGAGACTCCTGTTAAGGCCCGGGGAGAGCGTAACGATCACGCCGTTTCTGTATCACGATTTCATTGTGCCAAAGACAGGCGGAAGTGTTCTTCTCGGAGAGGTCTCCATGTGCAATGATGATGAGAACGATAATTTCTTCTATGATAAAAGTGTCGGTCGCTTTCCCGATATTGAAGAGGATGAGGAACCGTACAGGTTGCTGTGCACGGAGATAGAGTTCTGAAGGAAAGAGCTGCCGGATGAATAATGAGATCAAGATAAAGGCTGCAGCCATCCTGACGGTTATTGCCGTATTATATATGACGGGATGCAAGGCTTCAAAACCGGAGGAATTAAAGGGGGGAGAAGCCGGAAACATACCGGAAGCATCAAAGATACAGGTGTCGGTAAGACCGTCGGAAGAAGAGGCGGAAAGCATCTCGGACAGGGAAGCGCGGGAAATGTCGCAAAAGGAGGCAGGGAAAGTGTCGGAAGCTGTACAGGGAAACAAGAATCTGTCATATGAAATATCAAAAAAGGATCCCTCCGGGGCTCCGGGTACTGAAGCAGTGTATCTTGGCGTAAAGGATTACGGCGCAGAGGAAACGAACAAGGATAATACAGAGAGTTTCCTGTACCGCTTTGAGATTGACGGCGCCGAGTGTGTATACAGGCTTTTTAACGGGACGCGGGATGAAGACGGAAAATACGATTATCCACTCCAGAACAGGCTCAAAGAAGGCTATCGATATTTTGTGACCATAGAAAATGATACGGTGACGGCCGTTAGCGAAATACCCGATGAAACAGTTAAGCCTTATGAACCGGGGATTAAAGGCGTTCCGGGGGAGCTGACGCTTAAGAATTTCCTGAAAACGGCGCTTGAGCCCGTGGGCACCACGCTCTATATCTATGGAGGCGGCTGGGACTGGCAGGACGAGGGCTCCTCGCTGCAGGCAAGGACTATCGGCGTATCTTCCGACTGGGTGAGCTTTTATGAAAGCAAAGATGAAAACTTTACCTATAAGGAAAGGGACGGGGATGCGGCCAGGGCCGATCCTGCCACCAGTTTTTATCCCTACGGCGGATATAACGAGTATTATTATGCGGGCCTTGACTGTTCCGGCTTTCTTGGATGGGCTTTGTATAACACTTTTGAGACAGGGGACCTGAAGGATGGCTATGTCGTCAGATCCACTGACTTTGCGAAAAGGATGTCCGAAAAGGGCTGGGGGGAATGGTCACAGGATGTGGCGGTCCCTGACGGCTCAGACAGATTCCGGATGAAGCCGGGGGATGTGATGAGTATAAACGGGCATGTCTGGATGTCCTTAGGTACCTGCGCAGACGGAAGCACTCTGATAGTTCATTCCACTCCTTCAAAGAGCAGAACGGGACAGCCCGGAGGAGGCGTCCAGATAAGCGCGATCGGATACAGTAAGAGCTGCGAGGCTTTCAGGCTTGCTGAGAAGTACGTGTCGGCTTACTTTCCAGAATGGTATGAGAGGTATCCGGTATGGCTCTGCGATCCCGGAAGATACTATTCTTTTGAAGGGGACAGCGCAGGAAGGTTTACCTGGGATCCCGGAAGTGAGTCCGGGCTCAGGGATCCTGACGGTATCAGTGAAATGATGCCTGAAGAGGTTTTGAAACTGCTTTTTGAGGAATAGTAATTATTGTGCCAAAGCACACGATTTGTTTCGCAGATCGGTGCAGAGCGGGAGGGCTTTCATGAATAAAAAGATAATTTCGTGGTTTATTACGGGATGCATGGCGTTTCAGTTTATGGCATTTCAGGGTGCGGGAATTGAAAGGGTTTATGCCGCGGAGGCATCTGCTTCCGAAAAGACGGTTTCCGAAAAGACGGCTTCCGAAAATGCAGTTTCTGCCGAAGCCGCATCTTCTGCGGTGGACATCGATGCCCTTTATTACGATGTTTTATATCAGTATAAGCTGATTTTGGACCGTGAGTACTCGGTAGAGCAGATCGAGGATATGGGGCTTTGGACCTCGCTTACGGAACAGGGCTGGCCTTCCTCGTCAAAGAAGAAGGATGTCCGTTATCTGTTCTATGACGTGGACGAAAACGGAACAGACGAGCTCATAATCACCTGTGATAATGAGATTGCCGATATTTACGGCTATGACGGATTCAAGGTCCGGTACGTTTACGGAAACTACGCGGATAAGGTGTCTCTCTATCCGGGCGGAATGCTGAAAGAGGAGGTTTCCTATCAGGAATCCGGGGACTGCGAGAGCTGGTATCAGTTTGATACCGGGATGGGTGATTTTTTCCCTGTTATTGAAATGTATTCCTATGAAGAAGGTGAAAACGAGTATTATACCTTTGGGTTTGACGAATCCGTCCGTGATGAGATAGAAAGCTCCTACAGGGAGTTTGGGCAGTATCCGGTATGGACCTATGAATGGGCCGATATGCTGACCGAGAAGGAATATAAGGCGCTGTGCCCAAAGGAGGAAGTGGTAAAGCTTCCGAAGGGCATAAGCATTTCCGATATAGAGCTTCCCTGCCCTCTTAACACTGATAAAGAGATCAGGTCTTTTCTTGCAGGGGAATGGACACTTATAAATCCGGAGAACGGTAAGGACGGAGGGGTCCTTGAGATAGAAAAGGACGGCTCCTTTACTTATACCCGCCGGTCGGACAATAGATCGGGAAACGGAACATTATCCTTTGAGCATGTTTTTTCCGACAGGAATCAGGAACCGGATTTCTTCAGTTTGGAATTTGAAGACATGGAAGAGCTTGTGCCTGAAGGAATGGAGATAGGCGAATACTCTGCGACCGATACGAGCGGCCTGTTCCATATCGGAAGCGACGGGGACAAGGATTATCTGTACCTTGCTGAGATGGGCAACGGGGATACTCTGGTATCCGCCTACGCTTTTAATGAAAATAAGGATCTTGAGGATTATGAAAGCTGGTACAGGGAATGGGTGTTCTACCGTGATGACAGCGACCTTGAAGCCGCTCCTCCTAAGAATAATTCAAGCTTTTACGCCTGGTCATGGAAGAAGGATAAGGACAGCGTATGGCTTCAGGAAATGGATCTTACTACCTATGAGACCTATGGCGAGTATGATGACAGGGCTTTTCTCGGCGGCTTCTTTTCCGAATCCTCGGATGTCGGGATCGCCTGTTATGAGTTTGCTGACGAAGCGGAAAAATACGGGATGTTTTATGAACAGGAATGGGAGCACGGCACCCCGCTCTATATGTACCGCGTCGATACGGACAGCGAGGGGAGGATAAAAAATATCGAGGAGCTCGACCATTCCCTGTACGGCGTGTATGACATGGGATATGTGAAACCGGAGTTTTCGGTGTCCGAGGACGGAAAGACATTTTACTATAATAACGGCGAGTATGAGCTTAAGGATTTCTGCCCGGGCGCAACGGCGATCATGGACGCTAAGCTCGCAGGTGGCTGGATCGTGCTTGACTGCCATGTGAATCCGCATTACGGGATATATGAATTCTTCAATATGGACCGGGGTGATTTTGTATATGAGATCATGGGAGCGAATCTGACCTGGCAGGATAACGACCTTTCAACCGCGGTATACAGCATGGATGACGCGATCTATGATATCTGGGGAAATCAGATCGCTTACGTCGAGGATGACGGGGCGGAGATATATGAACTGTCCTACCTGAATTTCCGTACTCTTTTTATAACGTATATGATAACAGAGGACGGGAAAGAAGAGGAGTGCGAAGCTATGTTTGAATACCTGCCGCAGGATAAGGCGGTATTTGCATATTATGAGTACCTCTTAAGCGGCGCGCCGTCTAAGTGGAGGGCGTTTATCAGTGAGGCTCCTGAGGAAGGCGCGGAAGCGTTCATAATGGTCGATCCGCCGGAGGCTGTACTTGATCTTATCGATCCTTCTTTGGTTCCTTACGAAAAGAATGCCCCGGATAAGCTTGCGGTCGTAAGCCTTAAAAAGGACCTAAAGATACTGGTCGGGCCGGCCGGGTCCGGCACGGGCGGCAAAAATAAAAATAATACGGGTAATGCCCTGGAGCCTTTCATGGGAGAGATGGTCGTTTATGGTATGACTGTTCCGGCAGGAAAGCCGAAGGATACGCTCTTTGTTATGTCTAAGGACTCTGACGGGGTAGTCTGGGACATCACGCGGCTTTCCGGTGAAGAGATAAAGATCGGTGAGTTCCTGCCTGAAGAGGAGCAGGTACGTTAAGCCTGCTGAATATGATATATGAGTAACATATGCTCGATATGATGATCTGATGGGCTGTCAGGTATCTGAAGCAATAAATAAGAAGGGGCTGTCTGTTGACAGCCCCTTAACTTTTTTTAATTTTTAATTTGCCATAACAACCTGTATCAGCGGATCGCTGCTCTTCAGGGCTAAAAGTGTTGTCCAGTCAGCATAGCCGTTTTTATCAAGCCGGGCCGACAGATTATAGCCTGCGGGAAGTGTCAGGATGTATGTATGTCCCTGGTATGGGAACGCCGTCGCCACTGTAACATCAGGGCGGGAGCTCATGGCATTTGCTACATTTCGGTCAAAGCTCATAGGCGACATTGCCGGAAAATTCGCGGTTCCTCCAAACGGAGCAGCCATGATCTGAGCTGCCGCCGTAGCACAGAAATTAGCATCCCTCTGCGAGGATGCCGCCGGTGCAGCGGGTAACGGTGCAGACGTGGGCTGGCCGGTTACAGTAACATACACATCGGCAGCATATCCGTTTTCATTGGTGCGGGCGGTGATAACCGCGCTTCCGGGACTTATGCCCTTTATATTGGCATACATATCGACCGTTGCTACCGAAGGGTTGCTTGAGGTCATGGTAACTCCCCTGTTGCCCGCATTTTCCGGCTGGACCTGAACACCGACCTGGATAATCTCTCCGACCTTCACTGTGAGTGAATTAGTGCTTACCCGGATACCGGTAACTCTTCTGTTCCTGTCCGCTTCAGCACGTTTCCGCTCCTCTTCGGCGCGCCTGCGCTCTTCTTCGGCACGTCTGCGCTCTTCCTCGGCACGCCTGTGCTCTTCCTCGGCGCGCCTGCGCTCTTCTTCGGCACGCCTGCGTTCCTCCTCGGCGCGCCGGTTCTCTTCCTCATAATCATATATATATACATCATCATCCCCGTCTATGATAATAAGGGCGCCGCCGTCATCTATGATAAGAGTGTCGTTATCATCGTCATACCATACGTCATCCCATTCATCCCATTCGTCATCATCAGCAAAAACCTGAACGGGCTTAAACACGCAAGCCGCTGCTACGGCGGTCAGAAGCATGCCTGTGAACATTTTAAGTATTTTGTTCTTCATTCCTTTTCCCCCTTTCATATCAGTCTCTGTCAGTAACCTTCAGTTCCCCGTCTTCATTCCATAAGAAGAGCACCGTATGGCCCTCTCCTACGAAAATCTCGACTGCAACCTGATCGGCATACCCGCCGTCCGGTATCTCCCCGGTGACGGTGATCGTCCCGGTAGTCCTGCCTGCCGTAGTGCTCTTCTCGGTAGTCTCGGTAAGATTTTCCATATCATAGTAGCGGGCTACGATTCCGTATCCCTCATAATCTGTATATGCGGAAGGGAGATCTGAAATGATCAGGGCGGCACCCGGGTCCTTTGGAACGCCGGTCGTCTGTGCGCTGAACGATCCCCTCATGATCCCGTCCTTATCGATCACCTTGAAGATCTGTTTCTCATTCACCGAAATAACCTGTGAATCCCTGGCTGCTATGCTTATATCCATCGCAGTCTGCAAAGCCTCCCGGGCCTTCTCTTCAGCTTCCTCGGCCTGCGTTACCCGGGCCTTCGCTGCCTCGATCATCCCCTCATAAAGAGGATTGGCCTTTGCTAAGGTTTCAAGGCTTCCGAGATATTGCTTTGCGATCCTTGTCTCTTCCACGCATGCAGAATATCTGGCCAGGCGGTAATTCCTCTCCAGAGTGATCCCGGATCCCTCCAGTTCCTTTTCGATCCTGGCGTTCTCTGCCTGATCGGCCCTGATGCTTACTGCAGGGAAAAGCGTAAATGCTGCCGCCAGGATGCATAGCTTCAAAATAATACTTTTTTTCACTGGTTTTACCTCCTTAAATAATAACAATAGATCCAATCGGGAAACGAACAGAGCAGTGTGCGTTTCCTCGTTACCTGTATTAAGACTGAGACCGGATCATTTCCTTACCGTTAATAATAAGGACATTGACTGCCCGGCCGCTTCAATGCAGTACTACTCTCGCTTCATAGGGCTTCAGGACACCGTTTTTATGTTCCGTATAGTTTGAGATAAGCTCGCTTCCGGAAACGTGATCGAAAAGAGCGCAGGGAACCTCGTTTTCGGTCCAGTTGCAGGCGACAGTAAGGACTTTGTCATCGAGCACACGCTCATAGGCATAGACCGAGCCGCTGTCTTCAAGAAGCGGGCGGAACGCTCCATACACAATGATCTTATGCTCATGGCGGAGTTTTATAAGCTTCTGATAATAATAGAAGACGGAATCGGGATCAGCAAGCGCAGCTTCCGCGTTTATTTCCCTGTAATTTTTGTTTACCGGGATCCATGGCGTGCCATCGGTAAAGCCCGCGTTTCCGGATCCGTTCCACTGCATCGGGGTTCTTGCGTTATCCCTTGCGACAGCGGAGAAGCACTTAAGCATCTCATCTGGTGAGATCATCTTATTATCCTCGACATACTGCTTCCAGGCATTTATCTCTTCGACATCCATGCAATCAGAAACCGAGGTAAAGGTCATGTTCGTCATTCCGAGTTCCTCGCCCTGATAGACATAGGGAGTGCCCTTCATCATATGAAGAAGGGTTCCGAGCATCTTTGCCGAAAGGACACGGTATTTTGGGGAATCGTTTCCGAAACGGGAAACGGCGCGGGGCTGGTCGTGATTGTCCCAGTACAGGCTTCCCCAGGCTTTTCCTTCAAGCTCTGCCTGCCATTTGTTAAGGATCGGACGAAGCCTCTTAAGGTCCGGATGCTCATAGCCCCATTTTCCGAGGATCGGAGTGCTTGTCGCTCCAACGTCAACATGCTCGAAATGGAAGACCATGTTGAGCTCGGTTCCTTCGAGATTCGCGTATTTTGCGGCTTCTTCGGTCGTAACGCCGGGCGTTTCGCCCACAGTCATTATATCATATTTTGAAAGAACGTTCCGGTTCATCTCCTGTAAATATTCATGCACATGGGGGCCGTTGCTTACGACAGGCATGAGATCCCCGTACAGGCCGTCCGTGACTGCGCCGTCCGGGTAGGCGGGATCCTTGCTTATCATACTGATAACATCCATCCTGAAGCCGTCTATCCCTTTTTCGCACCACCAGGTCATCATGTCAAAGACTTCGTTCCTGACCTTTTCATTATCCCAGTTGAGGTCCGCCTGTTTTTTTGTAAAACAGTGGAGATAGTACTGTCCCGTCGCTTCGTCAAACTGCCAGGCCGAGCCTGAAAAGCAGGACTGCCAGTTCGTGGGCTCTTTTCCGTCTTTTCCGTCCTTCCATATATAATAATCCCGGTACGGATTGTCCTTTGATTTCCTGCTTTCGATGAACCATGCATGCTCATCTGAGGTATGGTTTACCACAAGATCCATCACGATCTTTAAGCCGAGCTCGTGCGCTCTCGAAAGCATCCGGTCAAAATCTTCCATCGTTCCGAATTCCTTCATTATATCCCGGT
>JAIKXO010000325.1 GCA_024684065.1 Lachnospiraceae bacterium | reverse complement strand
CCGATTTACGAAGTAAATCGTGTGCTTTGGCACGAACCCCGGTTCGTGCCGATTCGGTCTGTTTTTCAGACCGAATCATTTCTGATTAATAATTGAATGAATTATATACATATTTGCCTACTATGTCAATAGGTATTTGGCATAAATTAAACACCGCCTGATAAAACCACGTCAACCGCTCTTGCGTTAAAGCTTTTTATAAACCGTAAAATACATTGTACCGAAGCTTCCAAGGCCTCCGATAAAGTTTGAAATCGGCTCGGCCAGAAACACCCCCATCACTCCGAGCCCGGGAAAACGCGGCAACAGCAGTGTCAGCGGTATGACTATAAATACCTTCCTTAAAAGTGAGAAAAATATGGCCTGCTTCGCTTTTCCGAGGGCCACGAAAGTAGACTGCCCGGCAAACTGAAGCGACATAAATATAAAGGCCGCAAAATAAATGACTAAAGGCAGTTTCCCCGTGCCTATCACTCTTTCGTCAGAGGAAAAGATCGTAAGAAAGCCGTGCGGGAAAAGCATGATCATAATCCACATAAGTGCGGTGTATAAAACCCCCGCTAAAGACATAAATCTTATGCCCTGCTTAACCCTCCCGTTTTCCGATGCCCCGTAGTTATAGCTTATCACGGGCTGGGCTCCTGATGTGATACCGTTTATCGGAAGTCCTATCATCTCGCGCACCGAATTGATTATCGTCATTACCGCAATATAAAGGTCTCCCATTTCCCTTCCATAGCCTGCCAGTGTCATGTTGCAGACAGCCTGCACCGCGCAGTTTGTGGCTGACATAATGAACCCTGCAAATCCCAGGACCACTATCTCCTTCACAAGGGAAATGTCCGGTTTTAACAGCTCTTCAGGATGTATCTTTAACAATGCTTTTTTGCCGAAAAGAAATCTTAACACTAAAAATGCAGAGATAAACTGGGATATCACGGATGCCAGAGCCGCCCCCTTTACGCCGAGTCCCAGGCCGAATATAAATATCGGATCAAGTATCATGTTTATGATGGCGCCTGCCATCATATATTCCATGCCCTTCTGCGGGAAGCCCTGAAGATTGATAAAGCCCGTCATTCCGGTGCCTGCCGTTACAAAAACGGTACCTGCCAGATATATCGAAAGATAATCATTTGCATATCCGTAGGTGTTTGCGCTGGCTCCCAGTATAAAAAGCAGAGGTCTTTTTACCACAAAGAGTATAATAATACATACGATCCCGGTAACGATCTGCAAAAAAAGCGTAGTTATCTCTATTCTCTTTGCCCTTTCCTCATCCCCGCTGCCTCTTGCCATTGAACACAGTGGCGCGCCGCCTGTGGCAAAGAGATTCGTAAACGCCGCGATAAGGCTTATTATCGGAAAAGTAATCCCTACTCCCGTAAGCGCTATGCTTTCCGCCTCTCCGGGCATATGTCCGAGGTATATCCTGTCTACTATGTTATATACAACCTGTACGAACTGGGCTATGGTAAGCGGAATGGCCTGATACATGATCAGCCTGCTTACTTTTCCGGATCCGAAATCACCACGCTCCATTTATCTGTCTCCACTGCGCCGATTTACGAAGTAAATCGTGCGCTTTGGCACGAACCCTGGTTCGTGCCGATTCGGTCTGTTTTTTAGACCGAATCATTTCCGCTCCTGCGCCGATTTACGAAGTAAATCGTGCGCTTCCCCAAAAGGCACCGTTCACTGTAAAAGGGCTCCTCTCGGAGCCCTTACAGCATAATTCATGCTTTTATCGACATATCATGTATTCGTGCGGCATAAGGCCAAAGAACACCGGTATGGTTAAAGCAATACGCGTCCCTGCTTCACCCGGATACGTTTCAGTCCTCTTTCAGTATCTGCTTTAAAGACGACTCAACACTGTCGGCGATATCCCTCATGGTGCTGACAGCCGCTGCCGTCTCTTCCGATGAGGCAACAAGGTTATCGGCCCTGTCATTTACACGTCCGACGATCTCGTTAAGCCTTCCGGATTTCTGGATCAGCTGTTCAACGGTGCTGCGAATATCATTGTTATTCTTGTTACTGTCGTCCGCCGCGACCTTACAGTCATCCGCTAACTTCTTGATCTCTTCGGCAACTACGGCAAAGCCTCTCCCCGACTCTCCCGCACGGGCCGCTTCGATCGAGGCGTTGAGCGCAAGAAGGTTCGTCTGTGAGGAGATCGCTATGACGTCTGAATTGTTTGTTTCAAGCTTCTGAAGATATCCCTCAATGGTCGAAAGCACCTCCGTAAGCTCGTTCGCAAAATTATCCACCTCGCCCATTTCATCGGAGATACCGGAGGTATGCGTAACGTTATCGTTACTCGTTTCCTCGATCTGAGATATGGACTCCTTCAGGGTACCGAAGTTTTCGCTTATTTCATCCGCCAGCTCCGACTTCTTCGCGTTCATCTCCTGGTTCGTTCTGTTAACCTCTTCCGTAAGAGCAATGGCATGATCCTTTTCCTCATACGCGCGGTCCCTGATATAATGAATGCAGTTATGGATATGGTTGAAACCGTTATATATCGCAATGGCCATTGCGTTGCAGGATTCGTATCCGCAGCATCCGCAATCGATATGCCGCTTTTCTTCCGTATCCTTTTTCATCCTGATATAGATATCTTCAAGATCTTTCCCTCTGGGGATCTTATAAGCGCATTCCCTGCTCCGGTCCGTATATTTTCTTACAAAATCATTAAGATTCAGTTTCGAAAACTGCCTGTTGAGCGCTTCCAGCCTCTTCTGAGGAGGTATTTTCCTGCCCCAGGCTGATTTTTTGGATTCGTTCTTGCTGTCCTTTTTTATCTTCTGGATAGCCACGAATACGTCTTCGTTCATACTCGCCCTGGCTTCCGTGCCGGGTCCGTACAGACAGCCGTTCGTGCAGTTTAAGGCATCCACGAAAAGATACGGGAATTTACCGCCCTTTAAGCTGTCCTTATTGCGTTCGAGATACTCGTACATGTGATGCTCCCCTTCCATCTGACGGACAAGGGCATCCTCTCCGAGCAGCCAGTATACATTTTCCTTAAGTCCTCCCGGCATCGGATAGATAGAGCCGAGACCGTATTCGATCTCATCCTTGTAAGGCGCTGCCCCGCTTACCGGGTTTTCCCTGAGATATCTGACAAGGTGTGAAAAAGTCAGGTTATAGGAAACATATCCATGGTTATTGGGATCGTCGATCTCATTTTTCTTTGCGATGCAGGGGCTTATAAAAGCAAGCTTATCAGAAAGCTTCATATATTTCTTAACATAGATCGCTGCGCACATCATCGGCGACTGCACAGGCATAAGCTTCGGAAGGAGCTCCGGTGTAAAGCGCTCTATATAACCTACCACTGCCGGACAGGGCTGGGAAATGCTCCCGTAATAATTATGCTTTGTGATATAGTTGATATATCCCCAGGTAGTGATATCCGCGCCGAATGAAACACTGATAAAACGATTGACTCCAAGCTTCTTCAGCATTCCAAGATATTTCTCGTAATCCTTCGGGTAGTTTGCTAAGAACGCAGGGGCTATGAGAACGGATATTTTTTCACCCCGCTTCAGATCCGCGAAAAACTTCTCCACGTCATCCACGTATTCCCTTGCCTTGTGCTCACAGGCATCAAGGCAGGCGCCGCAGGCGATACATTTGACGGGATCCACGTCAATGATATTGCCGCGATCCTGCTCAACGGCTATGTTGGCTCCCATGCTGCTGCACGCTTTGATACAGCGGTTGCAGCCGATACAGTTGCTGTTGGTTTTTACAAGTCCCCGGTATTCCTGTGATTTGTTCAGCTTGTTTTCAGAATTTGCCATACTATGCTCTCCTCGTTTTTATAATTACAATGCTGTTTTGTCAGGGTCAGAGGATGCTTATACGCTTTCTGCAATACAGGATATAATTATCAGTCCTGCCTGAAATAATCATATCCTGTATCGCAAAACGGCACAAAATGCTTTTGCCCCTGACATCATGCCATGTAATCAATATAAGAAGTATTTTAACATGACTTCACAAGGTGTTGTCAAGCCTCAATACCTGATTTTACCTTATACCCAATACCAGTAACAGTCAAGAAAAAATTGTATTTACCTGCCCTTAACCGTTCCGATGATACAGCAGATCACGAATGCCGCCACATCCACCGCCACTATCGTTGAACCCACCGGCGTCCCCGCAAGGATCGATATAACGATCCCGCTGAAAGCGCATACCACCGACAGGAACGCGGAGCATACCGTTACCGCCCTGAAATTATTGAATATCCTCATTGCAGACAATGCCGGGAAGATAATAAGCGCGGATATGAGAAGCGATCCCACAAGGTTCATCGCAAGCACTATTATGACTGCTATGACGATGGCTATCATAAGGTTGTAGGCATCGGCGTTCGTGCCCGTCGCTCTGGAAAAATCCTCATCAAAGGTTACGGCAAATATCTTGTTGTAAAAAAATATAAAGATCAGCACGACTGCTACTGAAAGTATCACACACAGCCATACCTCCCCTGATGTGAGCGTAAGGATCGATGTGGAGCCGAAAAGGGTTGAGCATACATCTCCGCTCAGATTGGACGAGGTAGAGAAAATGTTCATGATAAGATATCCGAAGGCAAGTGCGCCCACCGATATCATCGCTATCGCGGCGTCTCCCTTGATCTTCGTATTCTGCCCCGTCCGAAGGAGCAATACGGCACTTACGACCGTGACGGGAAGCACTATCATCATTTCATTGGTAAGCTGAAGCACGGCCGCTATGGCTATTGCCCCGAAGGCCACATGAGACAGGCCGTCTCCGATAAACGAAAACCTCTTGAGCACCAGGGTAACGCCTAAAAGCGAGGAGCAAAGGGCTATCAGGATCCCGACGATCAGCGCATACCTTACAAAAGGATACTGCAAATACATGATAAGCTTATCCATTGTTCCTGACACCGCCTTTCTGTCCCTGCATTTCCATAAAGAAACGACCCGCTTCGCTTTTCAGATACTCTTCCTTTGTACCGAAAAAGATACTGTCCCCGATATGCAGGATGTGGCTTGAGTACTTAAGAGCCGCATTTATATCATGGCTGACCATGATAATTGTGATTCCCTCTTTATTCAGTTCCTTAATGAGATCATACATCTGTGCCGTTACCAGAGGATCCAGACCTGCCACGGGCTCGTCAAGCAGCAGTACCTTGCGGGTAGCGCACAAAGCCCTGGCAAGGAGCACCCTCTGCTGCTGGCCTCCCGAAAGATCCCTGTAACAGTGGTCCCTAAGATCCTTTATTCCCATCCGCTCCATGTTTTCTTCACAGGCGTCTTTTTCCTCTTTGTTATAAAACGGACGCAGTCCGCACCTGCTCTGGCATCCCGAAAGAACGATCTCTTTAACGGAAGCCGGAAAATCCTTCTGTATGATCGTCTGCTGGGGCAGATATCCGATCTCGTTTTTCTTAAGCCCGTCACCGGTACTGATCTTACCGCTTATAGGTTCCCTCAGGTGAAGAAGAGTCTTCATAAGCGTGGTCTTTCCGGAACCGTTTTCCCCCACGATGCACAGATAGTCTCCACTGTTTACTGTAAAATTCAGGTCCTTAACGATCACCTGTGAATCATATCCGAGCGACAGATCCGTCGCCGTGATGAAAGCCATTATATTTCCTCCTCTGTTGAAAGGTCTTTGCCACTGCCCCGTAAACCGCGGCGGTAACAGTTAATCTGCCGCCTGGATCATCATACGGTCTGACCGCACTTCTCACACAGCCCGTACAAAACCGTCCGCCTCGTGTCGAGCTTAAAATTATGCTCGGAATACAGATGACCAACGACCTCAGACAGCTCATCGCACTTAAGATGGATAAGTTTTCCGCACTTTTCACACTTACAGTGGAAACATATCCCGTTAACGCAGTGGCTTTCGAAATCCACATATTCAAAGCATGCCGGACTGTTTGTATCAATGATATATTTATTGATGACTCCTTCATCAACGAGGCTTTCCAGCTGCCTGTATACCGTTGACTGGCCTATGGATGCCCCATGCTCCTTAAAATATGAGCATACATCGCTGGCCGTAATATGATCTCCTGAAACGGATTTAAGATACTCAAGCAATATCTCGCGCTGTTTTGTCTTATACTTTGATCTGGAATCCAACGTATGCCTCCTTCTGCGCCGAATTGCGAAGCAAATCGTGCGCTTTGGCACGAACTTCAGTTCGTACCGATCCGATCGTAAGATCGGATCATTTTCTTAATATGAGAATCGTTCCCAATTATAAACGCAATATATGTTCAAGTCAAGCAATTTGGGAATTATTTTCATTTTTGCTCTCCTGGGTCGGACACGGGCCGGATATGCCCGGGCTCGTATCAGACCCTCCAATCAGGTTTTATCTAAATATATTTATAATTTTTATAAATATTTTCAGCTGTATCTCTTTTTATCCTCTATATAAAACCAAAATAGTGACAAAACTTCCAAACACTTTGAAATACTATTCCCGTAAAATCACCCATAATAGTATCAGTATCAGGGCTTAAACAGAGCCGGACAGATATTTCTTCTGGCAGAAACGGGGGTAAACATGGATTTTGAAGCATTATCTGCAGCAATTCAGAAAGGAAAGGTAAAGGACGTAAAGGTGCTCGTAAACGAAGCGCTTGAAGAGAACGTTCCCGTCAGGGACATTTTAGAGCAGGGACTCATCGCGCCCATGGGCATTGTCGGCGAAAACTTCAGCGCCAACAGGATATTCGTACCCGAGATGCTGATGTCTGCCCGTGCGATGTCAGCCGGTGTAAAGATCATCGAGCCTCTCTTCTCGGAATCGGGCATTGAACCGTTAGGTACCGTCGTGATAGGCACGGTAAAGGGAGACCTGCATGACATAGGCAAGAACCTCGTGGCGATGATGATGCGCGGAGCCGGGCTCACTGTCTATGATATAGGGATCGATGTGCCTGATGAGAGGTTTGTCGAAAAGGCTGAGGAGGTACACGCCGATATAGTCGCTTTATCCGCCCTTCTTACAACTACCATGCCAGCGATCGCGGACGTGATAAAGGAGTTTGAGAAACAGGGAGTCCGCGACAAGTACCATATCATGATAGGCGGAGCCCCGGTCACCCAGGCGTTCGCCGATGAGATACACGCCGACTGCTACACGTCTGACGCCGCAAGCGCGGCTGAGTATGCAAAAAAATATCTTTCAGAAAAGAAAGCGAGCTGAATATGACACCTAAACAATTTACACGCCTTGCATATGATTCCGTGGATGACTTTATCTACGGCTCCTGCCCTAACCCCGTGACCTGCAAGAACGGCATGGTGATCGGAGGCGGGACTGTCTACCCGGAGATAAACTTTACGCTTCCCGCCATGGAAGCCACCCAGGAGACCCTTCCGAAGGCCAAGGAGATCTACAAAGAGATAATCGAGGGAGTGCTTGATAAAGCGGTGCATCTGCACGCTCCGGGCATTGTAGTGGAGTTTGAGACTCTGCCCCAGTATACCGAGCATCCCGAATGGGGTATCGAGATATTCAGGATACTCCGCAGCACAATGTTTGAATATGAACAAAAACACGGGCTGAAGAGCGTATTCCGCATGACGCCTAACGATCTGCGCGAGATGAACAGGCCTCCCATCATGAGAAGCGGGTCTTTCTGGGAATCCATGCTCAGAATATTCACCGAGACAGCAAAAGAAGGCGCGGATTTCCTTTCCATCGAATCTACAGGAGGTAAGGAGATCAACGACGAGGCTATAGTAAACGCGGATCTTCGTACCTCGATCTTTGCCTTAGGCTGTCTGGGCGCAAGGGACATGAAGTGGCTCTGGACGAACATCTCAAACATAGCCGAAGAAACGGGCTCCATAGCGGCGGGCGACTCAGCCTGCGGCTTTGCGAACACTTCCATGGTCCTTGCCGAGCAGGGCTTCCTGCCCAAGGTATATGCGGCAGTGATGCGCGCCGTGGCCGCGCCCAGAGCCCTGGTAGCCATAGAGAACGGAGCCATAGGTCCCAGCAAGGACTGTGCTTACGAAAATGTATATCTTAAGGCGATCACGGGAACGCCGATCGCGCTCGAAGGCAAGTCCGCAGCCTGCGCTCATTTCAGTCCCATAGGCAACATAGCGCTTTCCGTAGCAGACACCTGGAGCAATGAATCCGTCCAGCAGGTGAAGCTCCTCTCCGGCTTTGCCCCCGTAGTCTCCATGGAGCAGCTGATATATGACTGCCGTCTGCTGAATAAAGCCGCGGAAAAGGGACACGCCAGACTGATGCGGGACCTCCTCGCGGAATCTGACTGCTACCTCGATCCTCAGGCATATATGCTGAAGCCCGATGTGGTTTTTGAAATATCGGAAGAGATCGTAAAGACCCAGGATCCGTTTCTTCGCACGCTCCACACGGCGGTAAAGGCGCTTGATATACTCGACCGTGCCGTCGAACAAAAGGAGCTTGTCATAGACGAGCGTGAGGAGAACTGGCTGGAAATGCTTCGTGAACAGGTAGAGGAAATACCGGAGGATGAGGAAGAGTTTATCTTTGAAATGAAGGAAGAGCTTAAAAATAAGCGCTATCTGCCGGAAGAATACGGCATTTAGCCCCGTTTTCTGTATTCTTTGGGTGACATTCCCGTATGGTCTTTGAATATCTGTGAGAAATAGCTCTGGTTTTCAAAGCCTACCTGAGAAGCGATATCGGATAATGAATCATTGGATCGAAGGAGCAGCCTGCAGGCTTCTTCGATCCTTTTCTGTGTAAGATAACCGGAGAAACTGATCTTTAACTCCCTCTTAAATATCGTGGAAAGATAGGACGTGTTCAGTCCTACGTAGGCCGCTACGTTTTCAAGCTTTAGGCTCTCATTGTAATGATCGTCAATATAAGCAACCGCCTTCTGCACTATCGGTATGGCTACCGGAGCCTCCCTGTAGGTGTCAGGAAGCTCCTTCTCCTTCTCCTCACCGGCAGACGGACTCCTCATAAGATTATCTACGAGCGAGAAAAGCAGCTTGCACAGATACTGTATCCTCATCGGCTCCACGATCGGGATGGCATTCAGGGCAGCGTAAAGCCTCTGCCTGATATCCATAGGCAGCTCGTACCCCCTGATAACGTTATCGATCACCGAAATATCGGGATAATCCATGGCAAGAGGCCCGGCGAGTATATGAAAATCCTTCCCGTCAGGCATCTTTACAGACACCACAAAATGCACTAGCCCCGCAGGGCATGAAAAAACATAGCCGTCATCAAGTTCTTTTGAAAGGCTTGCCCCTTCGTTGTGCATTCTCCCGCAAAAGCTCCTGCTTCCACAGGCTTCCCGTACCATGCTGCAGTACCTGAAATCATCGGAAAACGACTGTACCACTCCGCCGTTTTCATCATACAGCTCGAGAGGGATATCGGTAGCGTTATGATAATAAAAAAGCTGTTCCTTAAGCCTGTCCGTAAGCTCCATTCATTTAAAGCCCAAGCTGCTCAACATAAGTTCCCTTCACATCGCTCCAATGCTCATCGGCATATGAAATAAGCTTTACCGCTTCATCATGCGACATCTCCGGGAAGAAGAAAAACGTCCGTGCAGACCCGTACTTTTGCACCACCCTGTCAACATTCTTTATCCAGTCATCCACGGTCTCTCCCGTATATACCTTTATCCAGAGAGAAAGCCCTTTGGCGACCGCCTTGTCATATATCCGGTCCCAGTCGGGAAGCGTCCCGTCCGGACCCGCATCGCCGCTCGTCCACTGTAGCGCGTCTATACCCTCACACTCAAGCACCGCATCCAGATGACGGATATTGTCAGGACCGTCCAGATGGTAAAGCACCTGATCCCCCCACTTTGCCTGCTCCTTAAGCGACGGCAGGACAAATCTGCGAAACATCTCAGGGGATATCATGGCTCCGGCGTCGCACTGCAGCTTTATGCACTTGCCTGGTCCCCATACCTGAAATACCGTATAGGCGCTTGCCCCTTTTTCATCCCTGCAGGCTTCATACATTGCCTGCATGGCAGGGTAATATGCCCGGGTCACCTGTTCGACCCTTCGCTCTATCTCCTCATCCTCTCCCACGAGGTCCATAAGCAGCAGTGAAGTGTCGCGAAGCGATGCCAGCACGTCAATATTCTCCATGAGGTCGGGTATGTCTATGCAGAAATCATCTCCGGCAAGCTCATGGCAGCCCTTCACGACGGCCAGGTGCTTTTTGAACCATTCGTTTTCGGGATCGAACTTAAGCTCCGGTATGTCATCTTCCCAGAACATATCCTCGTCCTTAAAGCAGGGCACGAACCACACCGTATCTTCCCCGAAGCCTATATCGGCTCCGAGATAGGCCGCCAGAGACCCCGGCCCGAAATCCACATTAAGATTCGGAAATGCTTCCGCGAGAAACTCGTGCGTTTCGCAGAATCTCCTGTATCTTCCGACGATTTTTTCGGGATTCTGGTACTTATCCTCCATATCCGTCCATTTCAGACTGTCGTCAAGATCATAGTCCAGTCCCTGACATATCTGATCATGATAATTCCCTTCAGGATGCGTCACCCCGGCCAGATGTTCTATCTCGGGTTTTCTGGCCACAACATGAAGAAGAGGTCTTCCGGTGTTGCAGTGGTTCCAGTAATCCGTAAACTTCTTTTTGGTCTCTTCCCAGTTATCCTTATACTTCATCCCCTGCTCCTTTCTTAGACGATGAAAGAATCCCGCCTGCAGGTCTGTCATGATATTCAGGCGCTCCCTGTTATGGCCGGAAATGTCCTTCCCGCGACAAACGGTTCAATCCCCGGGGCATTTCCGGACGAAAAGCCGGTCTTTTCATACAGTATCAATACCTGCTTCAATGTCATATTATATACTATTATATACTGAATTGTATGGCAAGACAACATCGGAACGCTTAAAGAGCGCTTAAAGAAGCTTACGAGTATTTAGAGCAACGCGCATTCAACCTCGAGCCCGGAACAGCTGAATTCAATTTCACGCGCGTTTTTAAAATCCGACATCTTCACCTCGCACAGAAGGGTATCAAACGTTATCGCCCTTACCTTATCAAGGACCTCCCGTTTTTTATTATACTCTGTGGTTCCCAGCACGAACATATCATACCTTTCTGCAGCTTCTTTTCGGATGTGATACAGAAATGTCCGGTAATAATCCGTATTATCATTTTCAGCCATAAAAAATGAAAGAAACGCAAAGCTTGCAGAGCTGCCGGCTTTTGGGATACGTATATAACCCAGAAAAGAGAGCAGGCCGTTCAGGCAGCGAAGAACGGCTATCTTACGGGAATAGCTCTTTACGATATACTGTTTGCAGAGGGATCTGTCCCAGAGCGCTCCGACAGCTACCGTCCTTTCTCCGTCCGAAAGCATATAGAAATCGGAAACAGCGGGATTCCTTTCCCCGTCAAGCATATCGATCACGGGAAAAAAATTCTTCCCGCTTCCATGAGTTTTCAGAAAATCAAGGATCTCTCTTTCATCTCCCCCTCCTGCCCTTCTGAAAAAAAGCTTCGGACAGGGATTCTTTATCCGTGCCGAGGGATTTATCATATAGGTACGGTACGGCTCCATTATAACGGCAACGGGCAGCTTCCTTCTTTTCTTCGTAAGCATTTTTATAACATCCGTATTTTCCTTAACCACGGAGCAGAAAAAGACTTCAGAATCCACCGGATCATACATTTTTTCAAATGCCTCGATCCAGTTGATAAGCCCTTCGTAATCGTGGGCCCGCTTCATATTGGTCACATAGCAGACCCTGTGAGCCTCCGAATTTATATACATTTCCCTGGGAATACAGGCGATCGTGCCGACTGCCTCTTTACCGTTCTTAAATACACCGATAACGGACCTGCCGCTTTCCATGAAAAAAGAGGCAACAGGATCCGGACGCCTTGTATAAAGGAGATTTATATCCCCTTTTACAGCATCTCCCTCCATGATCTTAAGTATCCCGTCCCCGTCGCTTTCCGTAGCGAACTGAAAGTACGCGCTCATTTGATCATTTCCTCCAGATTCTCTCCCACCGGGATCCCGATCCGCTTATCCACTTCAAAATGAAATAAAATGTTGATATACCAGTAAGCAAAATTGATATATAGCTTTTTAGTCCTCTTAAAACAGGTGATCCCCCTTGAAAAGATCGACCCGAACCTGAAGAATATGGTTTTGTATTTCCTGCACAGAGCGCGCAGCTCTATAGCGGAAACCGACTTCGGCACAAAAGAGATCGTTCCGAAGGTGTATCCCTCCTCAAGCCACCACTTGTCACAGATCAGGCGCCCCTCGTCCTTAAACGCCCTGTAAGTAGGTGTTCCCGGAAAAGCGAGAAGATGGTTGAAGGCTATCACAAAGAACTGATGCTTCCTTGTAAACTCAAGCGTCCTCTGAAAGCTTTCCTCCGTATCCTCATCAAAACCGAATACAAAGGATGCGTAAATGCTGATACCGGTCTTATGTATCAGCTCGATGAGCTCGTCCCTCTCCCCGAGCCTGGCAGTCCATTCCTTGTTCATCTGCTTCAGATTGCCGCTGTTTATGGATTCAAACCCGATAAGCACCATCTCACAGCCGCTCTGCTTCATAAGAAGAAGCATCTCCTCGTCTTTGGCGATATCCAGGGTGATCTGCGTGGTCCAGGTGACCTTCAGCTTTTTTATCTCCGTAAAAAGCTCCCTTG
Organism: Lachnospiraceae bacterium; assembly: GCA_024684065.1. The sequence continues at coordinate 6,616 of JAIKXO010000325.1, read as the reverse complement.
CAAACGCCTTATTCGAAAAAATGCTGTCATCCACAAGGAAATAAAGCTTGTGCCTGCAGGCCTTCATCTCTTCGATGATATCGCTTACCTCCCTGTGTATGTACCCGGAGTCATAGTATTTAGCGATCGAGCAGAATTCACAGTTGTGAAAGCACCCTCTTCCCGTCTCCACAAGCGATACCGGAAGGTATTTTTTCCTCTGCCTTTCATAGACCGAACGGTCCGCGATCTTATAATCTATACACGGTTTTCCTATATACTCCTCTTTCAGGGAATTGTTTTTAAGATCCTCAAGCAGGAGCCTCAGGTTGTCGCCGCAGTTATTGATCATAATGGCATCACAGTGGTCTTTTACCTCATCCGGGACAAGAGTCGCGTGATAACCTCCCATGACCACCTTTTTACCGCGTTTTCTGAACTGCTCAGAAATGTAATAGGCCCGCTTTGCCGTATAGGTTTCAACAGTGATCAGTACAACATCGGTGTCTGTTTCATAATCTATGCTCTCGATCCTGTCGTCAAAAAATTCCCTCTCGCAGTCCTTTGGGAGAAGAGCGCTTAAAACCGCGATAGTAAGCGGCTCCATCAGCCAGGATCTTAAGTATTTTTCATTAGGCTTTTTCCCTATCGCCGGAAGGATAAGCGTTACCTTCATGCCTTCTCTCCTCTTCGTCTTTTTCAAGGCACCCGAATGTCATCCCCTGCTTCTCGTATACTTCCCTCCGGAAAACAGGATTATAAATTAAGTACGTAAAAAACCTCACCGGATTTCTCAAATTCGTCCTCGGCTCAAACAGACGGTACAGCACGGACTTAAGGCTGTTAAAATCCCGTCTGCAGTTAAAGCCGGCTTCCGTAAGCTCGTCAGGTGTCATGTTTTTCGGGACAAAAGCAGTATAATTAAACCTGTACTGCTCATGAAGCCACCACTTCCCGCCATATAAGAGGCGCCCCTCTTTTTTAAGTTCCTCATAGAGGGGAGTCCCCGGATAAGGCATCAGGATATTGTAGGCGGCAAAGGTGAATTTATTCCGGATGGCAAACTCACAGGTTGCGCGGATCGATTCCAGGGTATCGGTATCGTGTCCGATAGTAAAAGCCGCCCAGGTCTGCAGTCCGTAATGCCTGAGCTTCTCGACCGCTTCCCTGTAATTATCCTTCACATATTTCCGGTTCACGCCCTTCTTCATATTCTCTATGCTGTCCGGACGGATGGATTCAAAGCCTATGACAAGACCGAGACACCCGCTCTTAACCATCAGGCGCATAAGCTCCTCATCGTCAAGCATATCGATGCTTCCCTGGCTGACCCAGCGGATCTTGAGCGGGATCAGGGCGCAAAACAGCTCCTTAGCCCTTTCCCTGTCGGCTACTATATTGTCATCCACAAAAAAAAGCAGCTTTCTCTTCTGGGACCTGATCTCTGCCACAACCTCATCTATGTCTCTCGTGTAATGCTTCTGCTCAAAATAGACGCTGCTTGCGCAGTATTTACAGTTATATCTGCACCCGCGGCTGAACTGGAGAAGTGAGATCGGCATATATTTCTTCTTGTTATAGATATCCCTTCTGGTGATCACGCCTTTCTGGGGAATGCCTAAGCACTTACAGACATACTCTTCCTTAAGATGGCCCTCTCTTAAGTCATTTATCATATTGGCCCATTCGTTCTCGGCATCGCCGATCATTATGGAATCGGCATGCTCCTTAGCCTCTCCGGGAAGGAGCTTTACATGGATGCCTCCCAGCAAAACCTTTATCCCGCGTTTTCTGTATTCATCGGCGATCTCATAGGATCGTCTGGCGGTAAAGGTTTCAACCGTGATCGCGGCAAGATCCGTTTCTTCGCCATAGGGTATCGGCTCCAGACGGTCGTCATACATTACCACTTCCACATCGGAAGGGGTAAGTGCCGCAAGTATCCCGAGCTGAAGGGGCTCCATGCTGGCATTGTCAACGTACAGGCTGTGCTCCCTTCTCCCGATATTGGGTTTGATCAGAGTGATCTTCATAGCTTCTTTCCCTGTTTTCTGTGTATCTCGCTTCTTGAGATCACGTTGATCAGAAGATACACGATGATGTTAAGCAATGAGCGGTGGTTTACCTTCTCCCGTAACAGCCTCCCGAAAATGCTCCGCCATGTATTAAACCCATACCTGGCGCTTTTACACCCGGCCTTCAGTTCTTCAATACTCATGGATTTTGGACAGAACATGGCATCACCGTACCGGTATGCGGGATCAAGCCACCATTTTTCAAATCTGAGCCTCCCTTCTTCCTCCATCCTTTTAAAGAGAGGAGTCCCGGGAAGCAGCATGAGCGGGTTGAAATTAGCGACCGCCAGATTATTTCTCATCGCAAAAGAATAAGTATCCCTTACGGATTTCGGCGTATCATGATCATAGCCCAGAACAAACATGCCGTAGATCATTATATTATGCCGGTAAATATTGCGGATCGCTTCTTCCATATGGGTAACGCCGCTGTTTCCGAAAGCCCTGTCATCCTTATGGTCAGCGGGCTTATCCGGCTGAGCCCTGCCCTCTTTCATGATCTTAAGATTGGCGCTTTTTTTCATTATCCTGAGATTGTCTTCATTCAGGGATTCAAAACCTATCAGCACCATGAAACAGCCGGCATCATGCATCATATCAAGAAGCTCGTCCCGAAAGGCGATCTCAAGGCTTATCTGGCAGGCCCATTTCTTTTTGAGAGGTTTGATCGCTTTAAACAGGTTCCTTGCGCTTTCCTCATCAAAAAACAGATTATCATCGATGAAGAAGACAAGCTTCTCCCTGCTTTCCTTGATCTCCCTGACAATGATCTCAAGCTCCTTCTGCCTTACGCCCTGCGGATAAAGACTCTTTATCGAGCAGAAGTCGCAGTTATATCTGCAGCCCCTCGAAGCCTGGATCATGGCAAGCGGCAGATATCTTTTCCCTCTGTAGCAGGAAGAGTTCGGATCAACATAGGACATATGACAGGTATTTTCCGAAGCATAGACACGTCTTGAAGGATGACCGTCATTTTTATAAAGGTCCTCCATAAGCTGTGCCCAGGTATCCTCAGCATCGCCCTTTAACACTACATCGGCATGCAAAAGGGCTTCCTCCTCCATAGCCGTCGGATGGAAGCCGCCCATCACTATCAGGTTGTCATTCCTCTTATACTTTGCGGCAAGCTCATAGGCGTGCCTTGCGGCAAAGGTTTCCACGGAAAAGGCTATCAGGTCCGCATCAAGAGTATCCGGCAGCTTCTCGATCCTTTCATCATAAAATACAAGCTCGAAGGAAGGAGGCGTCAGTTTTTCTATCAGGGCAAACACGAGCGGTTTCAGGGCGTCCTTCCCCTTGCTGTACATCATGTTCACCTTTATAAACACAATCTTCATATAAATCCATCCGGAACTACTCTATCCCCAGAAATTTAAATCCAATATTAACGGAAAGCCCTATGATCCTTGCTTTCAGCCCCTTCGATGTTATATTCCGGACCCTTTTCATAATGTTTTTAAACGTATAGGTTTCCTTCCATACATAACGGTAGATCTCTTCAAGTCTTTCAGGGCTCATGCCGTCAGGCCTGAAAACAGCTTTATGCTGGGTATAGTCATCCCAGTTTCTGTCTGTTATCCGCCCCTCTCCATCAAGCTTTTTATACAGCTTCGTTCCCGGTACCGGTGTGAGGATCGCAAACCTGGCAAGATTCAGCCCCAGCTTATTGACCTGATCCGGAAGGCTTAACAGATCCTCTTCTGTATCGAAATCCATTCCAAGAACAAAGCAGCCGTTAACCATGATGCCGTGGCTCTTAATGTTATCGATGGCCTCCCGGTATCGCTCCGCCCGGTTAAAGCCCTTTCCGACATTTTTCAGGGCGGACTGATTCAGGGATTCAAGCCCGAACAGCAGGCCGTTGCAGCCGCTCTTCTCCGCAAGCGACAGAAGCTCTTCGTCAAAACCCACATCTATCGTTGCGCTCCCCGCCCAGCGTATATTAAGCGGGATCAGCGCTTTCATAAGCCTGATCGAATAATTACGGTCGCCGAAGAAATTGGGGTCGAAAAAGATGATGATCCTTTTCTTAAGGGCCCTTATCTCTTCGACCACGTTTTCCACCGGTCTTGCGGACGTCTCCCCCCACATATCGCTTATCGTGCAGAAGCTGCACCGGTTGGGGCATCCCGGATTTGCTATCACGGCAGGATATTTAAAATAATTCTTCATGGATATCCTGCTCCTGTCCGGCGTTACGATATCCTGTCCCCTTATGCAGTTTTCTTCATACTGCCTCTTTGGGGTTCCCTGCTCAAGATCATTTAAGAACCTGGGGATCGTATATTCGCCCGGGCCTGTAAAAACCGTATCAGCATGGGACAGCGCCTCCCCTGGATTATACTTTACATGATAGCCTCCCATACAGACATACGCCCCTTTTTCCCGGAATCTGTCCGCAATTTCATATCCGTGGTTTACTGTCGAGGTGATCGAAGTGATCATTACAAGATCATAGCGGACTCCGTAATCTACCTTCTGCGACATTTCATCCACGGTATCGATAGTATATGAGGGTCTGGCTTTTTCAATTATCGCGGCAAGGCTTCCGAGAGTGACAGGCGCATATGAAAGCAGGGTGGAAAGCCTGCCCCGGTAGCTTTTATCGGTTCTGTGCCACGGCAGTACAAGTAAAACCTTCATGAAACGGCCTTTCCCGAAACATCCGGAATATCGGAATTGTCCGTCATAACGCTCTCGTCATACAGTTCAAATTTCTCTGCATATTTCCGGTAGCCTATATTTGCGATCAGATAGATAAAAAACCATCTTCCTATCCGCTTATAGTCAAACCTCCTGAAAATGGCTTTCCATGAATAGCACTTCTTCCAGGCCCTCTCAATCCCCTTAAGAAGTTCCTCCTTCGTCATCTGCTTCGGCTCATATACGACATGTTCCACATCATAAAGCGCCCAGTCACGCTCGGTGATACGACCCTCTTTTTCGAGTTCATGATAAAAGGGGGTTCCGGGAAAAGGAGTGATTATCGAAAAACGGGGCAGATCTATCATTGAATCCAGGCATAACTGCGACGTTCTGTCAAAAACATCCTTTCCGTCCTCATCGCTTCCGAAAGCAAAGCACCCCATCACGAGGATCCCGTTGTCATGCAGCTTATCCATCAGGCTTTTGTAATCTTTTACCTTATTCACTCCCTTGTTTATCCCGCTCTGAGTCTCCTGGTTCACGGATTCGAAGCCTAAGAGCAGCCCCTTACAGCCGCTTTTTTTAAAGACCGAGATCAGTTCATCATTATGCCCTATTGCTGTCGTGGTAAGGCCGAACCACCACTTTTTCAGGGGGATCATGGCCGTAAACAGTTCTTTCGCATATCTGATATCCGCGATCAGGTTGACATCGGGGAAGATGACAACCTTTCCCCTGAAAGTCTTTATCTCTTCGATGACATCCCCTACCGGTCTTGTCAGGACATGTCCGCCGAAGGCCGCCGGATATGCGCAGAAGGAGCAGGAATGGTTGCAGCCGCGAACACATTCTACGGTATTTAAGGTAATGTACCTGTTCTTTTTCAGCAGGTCTTTCCTCGGGATCGGACGTCCCGCTATCGAAGGACATCCCTCTTCATCCTCATAGAAATCCTCTAAATTATGCGCCGCTGCATCAGACACGGCCTGTTTAAAGGTTCTGTCTCCAAGCCCTATAAGCACCGCGTCCGCATGCTCTTTTGCCTCCTTCGGCATAAGTGTTGGATGAACTCCCCCCATCAGAACCGTTATCCCGCGGCTTCTGAAATAGTCCGCATATTTATAGCATCTTGCAGCGGTCCCGGTAATACAGGTAATAGCTACAACATCCGCAGACAGATCAAGGGGTATGGGCTCTGCCGTCTCATCATAGATCACCACATCCTCATCCGGGATGAGCGCTGCGAGAAGAGCCAGGGTTATCGGCGCATAGTGAAGATTTTTATGGAACATCCCGTTATACCGGTGCATCGCTCCCGCGGGCGATAATAATGCGACTTTCATAGGATCCTCCTAAACAGAAATAAATGAACCCGCCGCCATGACGAGATACATGATAAATACAATAACAATCGTTATTATTGACCTTTCCTTCCGGTTCAGGATACTGTCCTTTCTCCCTGCGGAACTTATCAGATATGTCGGGATCACCATAAGAGAAATGATAACGGCAACTGCGCCTCCGGCTATTTTCATATACTCCATGAAACCTCCCGGCAGGACAAAGGTAATGGCAAGCGCGGGCACGGTAGCGATCACAAAGCTTAAGCCAAATGTTTTCTTTGTCTGGTGTGATATGATCTCTGTCGTTGCAAATCCGATGGACCAGTAGGATGTAAACATCGCAAACAGGATGAACAGAGATCCGAGTATCCGGATGATGCCGCCTGACGCTTCAGCCCATCCCACAACCGCAACCTTTGTTACCGGGGAGGAGGTGATGATCGCGCAGGCGGTAACCGTCACCGAGATCACAAGATTCATAAAAAGGCCGTAAAATACGGACTTTCGGATCTCCTTTCCGTCAGGTCCGAGGATACCGATCACCTGGGGCATGGCAAAGATCGCGGAAAACGA
>JAIKXO010000301.1 GCA_024684065.1 Lachnospiraceae bacterium | reverse complement strand
TCTCTCAGGAGCCTTACATTTCTATGAGTATCCTGCTGAGTGGGTTAGAACCGAGGGAAATATGGTTGGAGAGGTTAAGAATTTTGGTAACTTGGAAGAAACTAAGTTTACGGATCGGAATCCACGGTATCTGATGGATATGATTAAAAATGATCCCGATAAAGAATTTCCATCATTTTATATTGCGTGCGGACTGGGAGATGATCTACTTGAGGCAAATCGTTCTATAGCTAAGGCTCTTAAAGAAGCAGGTGCTGATGTTACATATGAAGAGGGCGAAGGAATACATGATTGGATTTTCTGGGATGAATATATTCAGCGTGCTATAAAATGGCTGGGATACTAAGATATTAGAATATACCGGAAGATAACTTAATGATTTCTATACAGCGATAAGGCGTCTATGAGTAGAAATACTTGTAGGCGTCTTCTTCTTTCACTTCCTATTTCTATTACCTATCCCGGTTTCTGTCAAAAAAAGCCCGGGGAATCACACGGATTTCCCGGGATATGTATTCACGTTGTTTTTATATCTAAATGACATTGACTCCGTCCCGGGGGGTCCATTATGATCACTTTTTTATTGTATCAATATCATCATTGATTTACAACAAAGATTTCTTAACAGGAACAACTCACCGGATCCCAGGTTCTTTTTCGCTCTTTTCCAAAATGCCTGCCAATTTGAACAGATCAGCCGAATTATTTTCTGCAAAGATGAGCTTGACATCATATAACCATCGTGTTACTATCACATTGATAATAACAGAAAGGAACTATCACAATTGGACAGCGAAAAAGAGTTTTTGAGAAATTACCATATTGAGGACTATGAACGTCCTTCCCTGACGACTGATGTAGCCGCCTTTATGATCCGCTCCAAAACAAGCGGCAACTACAAAAAGGATGCAGCCAACAGTTTGTCCATCCTGCTGATAAAGCGCGGCACCCACCCCTTTCAGGATTCCTGGGCACTGCCGGGCGGTTTCCTTACTTCGGGTGAAACCATAGAAGAATGTGCCCTGCGCGAGATAAAGGAAGAGACCGGTGTACTCCCCGCCTCACTGATGAGCGTCGGAACCTTCAGTAAACCCGGGCGCGATCCGAGAGGCTGGATTATCTCCAATGCTTTTGTTTCCATTATCAGCGAGGATTCGGTGAAACAGCATGGCGGAGACGATGCCGCAGATGCGCAGTGGTTTGACATCTCCTTCGAAAGAAAAGGCAAAGCCGACTATCTGCTGGATCTGTGCTGTGGCGAAACACAGCTGCATGCCGTCCTTACGGAAGAATCCTGCGGCTTCGGCCGAACATCCTTCCGGATAAAAAACAGCGGCGGACTCGCTTTTGACCATGCGGCCATCATTGCCACGGCCCTGAGCGCCCTCAGGGAAGGTGCCGGGAATTATGACATGATATTTGACTTCCTGCCGGAGAAGTTCACGCTCACCGCTCTTCAGAAGGTGCAGGAAACCATCATGAATATCAGCATCCTACCGGCCAATTTCCGCCGCAAGATCAGCGACTACGTAACAGAAACAGAGGAATATACACAGGGGGCCGGACACCGGCCGGCAAAATTATACAGGAGGAAAAGCCTATGAAATGCAGAGAGATTTTTGACAGAGGTATCAGATTCCATCATTATTGCAACACCGCGTACCCGCTGAAACCCAATTCCCTTGCAGCTTACGAACTTCATGATCCGGAGCAGATCTTTGCGTGCGTAAGTAAGAATATCGCAGCCATGAAGGAACTCTGCCTTTATGTGCATATTCCCTTCTGCCAGGCACGCTGCAAATTCTGCGAATACGTGGTCCTGGACAAGCCTGCGGAAACCGACCCCGACCGCTACGTTGACTATCTGCTTAAGGAGATTGAACTTTACCGCGGCATGATCGGCGACAAGCCCATCGTCGGCTACGACCTTGGCGGTGGCACGCCTTCCTATCTCCCGGTTGATAAGTTACGGGCCATCACCGCATCCATCAGGCGTTTCAACCTGCAGGAAGACATCTATATGAGCATTGAGACCACTCCGGTGATCGCAGCCAACGATCCGGACAAGATCAAGGCGATCCGTGATATGGGCTACAACCGTATATCCATGGGCTTCCAGACCGTATCCGAAAAACTTTTAAGCGAACTTGGCCGCGAAGGGTCGAAGTCCATCTACGAACATGCCGTTGAAAACATAAGAAAAGCCGGTTTTGACAGGCTCAACATAGACCTGATGTACGGCTTCTTAAACCAGAGCGACGAGGATTTTGCAAACACCATCAAATACACCATCGCCCTCTGCCCCGAGTTCATCACCCTCTACCGCAACCGGTATAAGGGCACCAAACTGGAGGCGGAGTCCCAGGGTGTTACTCTATACAAGGTCAACCGCCAGTACGAGATTGCCTACAGGCTTTTGAATGAAGCCGGTTACATCGCCAATAACGGCAAGAACACATTCAGCCGGATCCCCGGCGATATGGGTACTTCCTCCTATCTCACAAAACGTGTGATTGATGCTACCTCGTATGTGGGCTTCGGCCTCGGCGCCCAGTCCTTTGTCGGTGATTATCTGGCATACAACTTAGGCTGTGCCGACCATAAACTGGATAACTAAAACTTCCCACACCGAAAAGGTGTGTTGAACCTTGAAAACTCAATAAAATAGGCAATAAAAAAGGCATAGACAACGCGTCTGTGGTATAATTGAATTGTCAGAAACAACTATGCTCAGGGAGGCTATCTATGCCG
>JAIKXO010000286.1 GCA_024684065.1 Lachnospiraceae bacterium | reverse complement strand
ACGGAAAAGACTTAAGATCGATTCCTCTTGAACAACTCTATGATCAGGTGGCATATGTGTCGCAGGATAACTGGCTTTTCGACGACACGATCATGAATAATATCCGTATGGGAAAGACATCGGCATCCAATGAAGCGGTTCGTGAAGCGGCCAAAGCGTCCGGCTGCGATGAATTCATAACGGCTCTTCCGCAGGGTTATGAGACAAAAGTGGGAAGCGGCGGAACCCATTTGTCGGGCGGAGAACGTCAGCGTATCGCTATTGCCAGAGCCATGCTGAAAGATGCTCCTGTCGTGATCCTTGATGAAGCAACAGCATATATCGATCCGGAAAACGAGGCCCTCATACAACGTGCGCTGACCAGCCTGATGAAAGATAAAACCGTGATCATCATTGCTCACAGGCTTTCCACGATCACGAATGCAGATCAGATCGTGCTGATCAACAACGGTTCTGTCGAATGCTCGGGAACTCACAGTGAGCTCCTTAAAGACAGTGATCTCTATCATTCGATGTGGCAGGCGCATATCAGCAAAGGAGGTGCGGCATAATGTTAGAAGCAATCAGAAAAATCACAGACTTTTCAGGACAGGAAAAGAACAGGATCTACAGGGCGATCACGCTTTCATTCTTCAGGTCTCTGTTCTCGATGTTCAGGATGGGAGCAATTTATTTCGTTATTCTGGCATTTGAAGAAGGCAATCCCACGATGAAACCCGCGTGGACAGCGCTTGTGTTGCTCGGCATAAGTATCCTGGGACAGTTCATTCTGAAAATGGCAGCGGATCTTCAGGGCGTTCATGCAGGTTACTATATGAGCGCATATAAGAGACTTGATATCGCAGAAAGACTGAAGAAGGTTCCTATGGGATATTTCGATGACAGCAATCTCGACCAGGTAACCGGTATAGCGACTACCGTACTGGATGTTGTGGAGAATCAGGGGGCGAATGTTATTGTGCAGATTCTCAGTGGATTGATGAATTCTGTTGTATTCCTGATCTGTATCTTATTCTTCGACTGGCGGCTGGGAGTGATCGATCTGACCGGCATGGCCGTTTATATGCTCATCACTTCGTCCATGGAAAAGAAGACCCGGGCTTTGTCTCCGATCAGGCAGAAAAATGAGGCTGCTCTGGTGTCAAGGGTACTGGAAAGTCTTCAGGGGATGAGTGTGATCAAATCCTTTAACCTTACCGGCAAGGGTGATGAGGCTTTGAAAAAAGCGATCGATGACAACAGAGACAGCAATCTGGCTTTGGAGAGGCTGTTCATCCCTTACGGGGAGATCCAGGGGATAGTTCTCGGCGCGTTCAAAGCATTGTTTCTTCTTGCAGCGGTGATACTCTTTATTACAGGAAAAATGTCGATAACATATGCTTTGATGGCAGTGATCATATCTTTCCAGGTCTTTGCTGATATAGAGCAGACCGGAGCCGGGCTTACCGTTTTAAGGGTGGTTTCAAGCTCGATCGAGGAGGCTGAGAAGATCAATACACTTCCTGTTATGGATGAAAACGGCAAAGAGTACAATCCGGATAATTACGGGATATCGATCGACCATGTATCGTTCTCATACGGTGATAACGAGGTGTTAAAAGATATAAGTCTTGAGATTCCGGAGAAAACCATGACTGCCTTTGTCGGATCATCCGGATCCGGAAAAACAACGCTGGCTATGCTGATCGCACGCTTCTGGGATGTGAATAAAGGAAGCATTTTCGTCGGTGGCAGGGATGTAAGGGACTATACGTTGGAAAGCCTGATGTCACGGATCAGCATGGTTTTTCAAAATGTATATCTGTTTGCGGATACGATTGAAAACAATATAAAGTTCGGAATGAAAAATGCAGGCCATGAAGATGTTGTAGTTGCTGCGAAAAAAGCATGCTGCCATGACTTTATCATGTCACTTCCTGAAGGGTATTCCACCGTGATCGGGGAAGGCGGAGCAACGCTTTCAGGAGGGGAAAAGCAGAGGATATCCATTGCCAGAGCCATCCTTAAGGATGCTCCGATCATTATCCTGGATGAGGCGACGGCTAACGTGGATCCCGAGAATGAAGATAAACTGATCGCCGCTTTTGATGCTCTGACGGAAAACAAAACGGTGATTATGATCGCTCACAGGCTCAAGACAATTCGGAATGCCGATAAGATCGTGGTACTTGACGGCGGAACGGTAAGCTGCGGCACACATGAAGAACTTCTCAGAAGTAACGAAAGATACAGCAGATTTATAAAACTCAGAGAGGAAGCTGTAAACTGGAAGATGCAGTCTGCTTAATGCCGGACGTGAACGGGAGACGTTAACCGTCCGACTTTTACTTGACATGTGAGTACTCTACCACTATAATTGGGAATGGTTCTCATATTGAACGGGGGAATGTCTTGAATTCACGATCGAAATATAAGACCAAACAGCGCGAGATCCTGGTTGAATACCTTAAGTCTGTTGCCGGAGAACATATTACGGCAAGCGATGTGTGCAGTTATTTCAAAGAGCGGGGAGCAGCGATCGGGCAGTCAACGGTTTATCGGCAGCTGGAACGCCTTGTGGATGAGGGTATCA
>JAIKXO010000268.1 GCA_024684065.1 Lachnospiraceae bacterium | reverse complement strand
CGGAGGCGAGGAAGCCAAATGGACCGGACATCACATAGGAATGATCGCGGAAAACATCTATCTCCTGATAACCTTAGCATGCTTTTTCATAAACAGGAACAAATGGAAATCAATGTTTCTTCTGATCAGTCCCATGGTAGTTTATGTTTCAAGCGCATATCGCTATACAGCGGCCTATTTCCTGATAGCTTTGTTATTTTTCCTTAAGGAAAGCGAAAGCGGATATCTGAAGCTTACGGATAAAGGAAAGGTCTTTAATCTTATTTATGCTTTGCTGTTTGCCGGTATTTTTGCGATCCCTGTATGGGGATATGGGATGGAGCTTGAGAACATCATATATTTCTTTATTTATATTATGCTTATTTTGGTCATAGCAGATACCGTTGTCGGTTTTACGCTCAGAAGAAAGGCCCCGGCAAAGGATGTCCTTAAAGGTATTAAAGCATGAAAAAGCCGCACTGTATTATAAATAAAACGGTAGCAGATAAGGCTGTATCCGGTAACAGAGGGCTGTGGAGGTCAGGACTATGATAATCACCCTGATCGTCTTCATTTTAATGGCCTTCGTATTTTGTGCCACCGGTTTTACAGCAGGCAGGGTTACGAAAAAACTGTTCGGCTGCAGTATCAAAAGCATGGATGGACTTATCATGGCAGGGATAATGATTTCTTCGGTATATGCGGAAGTTTTCAGCCTGTTTTACGGAGTATCCTTCCTGGCGCTTTTTCTGTTAATAATGTTTTCTATCGTTGCCTGTTTTTTCTTTCGGCGGGAAATATCCGTTTTTTTCAGGGATTTTCTAAACAGACAGGGAAGCTCATCCATTATTGCTGCTTTTATAATCTTTATCGCAATTTCGGCAATCTCCGCCTGTGAGCCCCTTGATTATGACACCTACCTCTATCACGGTCAGATGATAAAGTGGATCGAGGAATACGGCGCAGTCAGGGGACTTGCAAACCTTCATATGCGTTTCGGCTACAACAGCGCCTTTATGTGCCTTCAGGCTCTGTTCAGCTTAAGCTTTACCGGGCGTTCATTTCATCAGGTAAACGGATTTATCTGCGCCTTCATGCTGTTATATGCCTGCTCGGACAATTCGTTTTTCAGGCCGTCATTCAGAATGATCGGAGAGCTGAAACTTCCCGGGGCGGGGAATTTCCGGGGTAAGAGGAGCTCTGCTTCTGATCTTATTAAATTATCAATGATCTTTTATATCGTGTACTGTATTGACAGTATATCCTCATCAGGCAGCGATATTTTCCCGATGCTGACACTCCTTTATATTTTCTCCAGATGGGCAGAGATAACGGAAGAAACAGAGCCCTCCGATAAGGCTGTACGATATGGCCTGCTGTGTATGCTGTCAGTTTTTGTTATTACCGCAAAGCTTTCCGCTGCTCCCGTCGTATTACTCTCGGTATATCCGGTTTATCTGCTGCTTTCTCCCGCAAAGAAAAGCAGGGAATCCGTCATGGGAAGATCCTCGGATAAAGAAAAAAACAAGGTTTACAGCACAAATAAGGATGCTCACGTGGCAGATGATACCGAAAACGTCCGGGGCCTGGCAGGGAACGGGAAACCTCGGATCAAAAGCCTTGTATTATTCATATTAATCGCAGTTTTCACCGGCCTCCCTTTTATTATAAGAAATATAATAATATCCGGATACCTGCTGTATCCTATGGAAAAAATAGATCTGTTCGACGTGGACTGGAAGGTTCCGGGGGAGATAGCAGCAACGGACAGGTTTGAGATCGCCGCTTATGCCAAAGCCATGCAGAATATGGAGGAGCTTTCAGGTTCATTAAGAATATGGCTTCAGGTCTGGTTCAGGGAGCTTGGCCTTGTGGAACGTATCTTTTTCTTTATTTCAGTTTTTATGATCGCCCTTATTATGGTAAATGTAATTAAACAGGCATTTGAAAAAAGGCTTGATGAACGGGCATTACTCTGTATCGTCGGTATCTTATCATATCTCTACTGGTTTATTATGGCGCCCAATATGCGCTATGGTATTGTCAATCTCTTCCTGGTTTCGGCGCTTGCACTCGGATATTATGCAGAGGAACCTGCTCATACTGCATTTTACGCTCTTCTGCTGATATGCGGTATCGGTATGCTTCCCTTAAAACAGGACATACTGTACACCCGGACAAATTTAATATATCCCGATGACTATAAAAGATATGAATGCACAGAGACAATAATTTCCTCTCCGTCAGGAAACGAGATTGTGATATACGTTCCGAAAGACGGCGACCAGTCAGGCATAGACGTTTTTCCGGAATCGCCTACGGCAGACGGAAGATACCTGATGCTGAGGGGAGAGAGTCTGAAAGAGGGATTCAGGGCCATTGGAGAAAATTAGGAACTTAATAGCGCCGGACCCTTTGAATTTCTCATGACTGCAGGTATGTTTGCTCACATTCCGGTATAAATGTAAATTTACATGTTACTCATCGATTCCAGAAAAAAAGACGAACCTTCGATATATGAAATACGAAAGTTCGCCGCTTCGTGTTATACCAGGGGATGAGAGAATCGAACTCCCACCAAAGGTTTTGGAGACCCCTATCATACCATTTGACCAATCCCCTGT
>JAIKXO010000263.1 GCA_024684065.1 Lachnospiraceae bacterium | reverse complement strand
ACCAACTCATAAATGATGGGTGTGGGCTGTTTAGGGGGCGTCAGATACTGCCGTTTGAGCATTTATCCAGATTTCAGAATGATATATTAGAATAGTAAGTGCTGAAAACGGATATGATTACACTGTTTTAAGCGCTTGCTGCAGGAATAAAGAATCTGTTGTCTGTCGTAAGTCTATGGTTAATACTCTGGTTAAGAATCTTAACCCGGGATGCCCGAACCTCCTTTCTTACTGCATTTGAGGCGTTTTAGGTGACAAATTCGAATCTTGTCACTCCGATAACAAAAGACCGCAGTATTGCGGCCTTTTTTGTACCCAAATAGACCCTGGGGCCGGATTTCTGATATAATTCTTTTCGGGCAGTGAAATTATATTACAGGATATAGAGTTATGAATAATATAAAACTAATTCCTTTAGAGGATAGAGACAAAGAACAATTTATATCGGACAATCAGGAAGCGTTTAATTACGGCGCGCTTGAAGAGTTTGGTCGAAGGGATGATCACTTCGAAGAAGACGAGCAGATTATTTCACGAGAGACGATAGAAAAGTCTATTGATAACGGTGAGGCGTATCGTATCATGCTGGATGACAGACCTGTTGGGGGTGTGATCATTACGGTGGACGGTAAAAAAGGAGATCTTGACATTCTCTTTACTTCTCCGAGTGAGCACAGTAATGGCATAGGTTACGCTGCGTGGTGTGAGGTTGAAAAGCTTCATCCGGAGGTGAAGGTGTGGAAGACAGTTACGCCATATTTCGAACAGAGAAATATCCATTTCTACGTAAACAGATGTGGATTTCATATAGTGGAGTTTTATAACAAATACCATCAAGATCCTAATGATCCGGACAGAGGGCATATAGATTCGAATGACCGGTTTTCTGATGGGATGTTTAGATTTGAGAAAGTCATGAAGGGAGCAGACAGAACATGAAAGCAGCAGTGACTTATGAGAATGGAGAGGTATTCCGGCAAAGCATGAATACGATAATATTTCCCATTGATGGAGGAAAAGCAACACGTTTTATTGACTATGCGAGATATACTATTTAGAATACCTATAGTAGACCGTTGTATTCACAACAGATATGTCAACGAATGTCTCAGAATACACTTTTTTAAACGAAGGATGATTTATTAAGGTTCCTGCACAGATGTTGAAAAATCGGAGATGATTAATCTGGTATGGAGTTATATACCAGGTTAATAACATAAGTCAGAAAGGAGAGAATAAAATCGTGAAGACTTTTGCAAAAAAAGATGAAAAGGTGTACGTCCGTTTAGCTGTAGGTTTTCTTTGGCTGCTTTTTTGTGCTTTGCTGATCGGAGCCGATACCGCCATGGCGTGCACCACGATCATTGTGGGAAAGAAAGCCTCTGCCGATGGCAGTATTATTTTCGGACGCACGGCAGATACCCACGGGATCAGTCCGGTCCGTTTCGAGTATCGGCAAGCACGGGAAGACAGCGCTTTCTTCACGGATCCTTCCAACGGTTTTTCATGCACTTTGCCGGGGAACGCCTGCGGCTATCTGACTATGCCAGGTATCGACATCGAAACAAACGGCAGCTGGGATGAAGCTACCATCAACGACCACGGCGTCTGTATGAGCGCTACGGAAAGCATATATACCAACGAGAAGGCAAAAGCAGCGGATCCCTTCGTGGATGACGGCATCGGGGAGCAGTCCATTCATGCCTTGACCGCCCCTTACATCCATACAGCCAGGGAGGGTGTGGAATACCTGGGAAAGCTGATCGACCGTTACGGTAACGCTGATGCAGGCAACGGTGTTATCTTCGGTGACCGGGACGAGGTCTGGTATATGGAGATCTATGCCGGACACCAATGGGCAGCAGTAAGGATTCCGGATGATTGTTACGTTATCGCGCCAAATGATGGCCGGATCGGCAAAATCGACGTTTCCGATACGGAAAACGTGATCGTTTCCGCCAATCTGGTGGGACTTGCAAAGAAAGGCGGATTCTTTGTCGGAGACGGGAATGTGATAGACACCACCCGCACCTACTGTACGGAGCTGCGTAATTACAGTCAGATCCGCGCATGGGAGACTCAGCGGAGATTCAGTCCCTCGGTGACGTCCAAAACCTACGATGTCAACACATATTATCCTTTTGCCATGAAGCCGGATAAGAATATCAGCCTGGAGGACGTAATGGAACTGTGCCGCTGGCGCTACGAAGGTACCGAATACGACGTGAATGAGCATCCTGAGGTTCGGGCCATTGGTATCAATCGGACCCGGCAAACCTCCATCTTCTGGCTGCGTCCCGATAAACCGGAGATCATGTGGAACTGTTTCGCCAACCCTGAGATGAGCATCTTCCTTCCGATGTACAAGAACACCAAGGTGTTCCCGGATGCCTACAGCTTGGTTCCGACTACAACCTATGATGAGCAGACGGCTTACTTCCGCTTCTTGCGGACCGGCATTCTCGCCGCCGATGATCGCGAAGGTTTTGGGAAAAAGGTTCGCAAAAGCTGGAAAGACATGCAGAGGGATCTGATCGATAAGACGGGAGATCGGGACAGGGATTACATGGCCAATAGCTGCAGCGATGG